>NZ_JBHWVI010000100.1:0-29942 GCF_042737005.1 Streptomyces sp. NPDC060027 | reverse complement strand
CCGCAGCTGCGGTCCACCGGGCGCTCCGCTGTGTGCGGACGACGGCGTACGATCCCGCCCGACCGACACGGCGTACGATCCCGTCCCCACTGGCCTCGGCGTACGATCCCGTCCCTGCCGGAGGCCGCGTACGATCCCGTCCCTGCCGGTGGCGGCGCTCGAACCCGCTGTCCGCGCAACCGGCGATGATGCTTCGAGCCGCCCACCGCGGAGCCGCGGGGAGTCCGCCCGGGAGCTACCGGTGGCATCCTGGAGCGCGACCGGGCGGCGGAGAGGGCAGGTGGAAGTCATGGTGAGCGCGACCGCGTGGGAGCCGGCCGGGACGTCCGGGCCCGCTCCGGGTCCAGGAGTTCCGCGCGCCATGCGTGCGGACGCCCGGCGCAACTACGAACGGCTGCTCGCCGAGGCGCGCTCCTCGTTCGCCGAGCACGGCACCGACGCGTCGCTGGAGGACGTGGCCCGGCGCGCGGGTGTCGGGATCGGCACGCTGTACCGCCACTTCCCGAATCGGCGCGCCCTGATGAGCGCGGTCTTCGAGGAAGCCGTGAGCGATCTGCTGGCCCGCTCGCGCGAGCTGCTGGAGGCCCCGCAGCCGTGCACCGCTCTGGTGGACTGGCTGCGCGCGATCATCACGCACGCGAGTGAGTACCGAGGGCTCGCACGCGCCCTCATGTCGGCCTCGCGGGACGACGGTTCACACCTTGCCCGGTGCAGCGGCCCGATGCGCGAGGCGGGCAGCGCCCTGCTGCTCCGCGCCCAGGAGTCGGGGGCCGTACGCCCCGACGTCTCGATCGGTGATCTGCTCCAGCTGACCAACGCGATCGCGCTGGCGGCGGAGGAGACCCCGGACGACCCCGCGCTGGCCGACCGTCTGCTGAGCCTGACCCTGCGCGGCCTGAAGCCGTGACCCGACCGGGCCGGGCCCGGTATCCCGCCGCCGGCCCCGAGGTCCGCCGACGCCGCTCAGCGACGTCGAAGGTCGGCCACCCGTGCCCTTTCGGCCTGGGGCTGGTCCCCCATCACCGTCGCGCTCCGTAGTTGCGGCCCCGAGCCCGGGACCACCTGACCGCGGCGCGGGCCCGGGAGCGGTACGTCCCGGCGCGGCTGGCGCCCCGCCGGGAGCGGATCTCCTCCCGCGCCGCCCGACGCGGATGACCCCGCCACCGCGATCTGTACGCCCTGATCGGCCAGGGCCTGCAGTTCGGTGGCCGCACGGTCGTCATGAGCCGGCGGTTCGTCCGTGACCAGGCGGGTGATGAGGTCGGTCGGCACGGTCTGGAACATGGTGTCCGTACCGAGCTTGGTGTGGTCGGCGAGGACCACCACCTCCGCGGCCGCCTGGACGAGAGCGCGGTCCACGGACGCCGAGAGCATGTTGGACGTGGAGAGCCCGCGCTCGGCGGTCAGCCCGCTCCCGGAGATGAACGCCCGGGAGACGCGCAGTCCTTGGAGGGACTGCTCCGCACCCGAGCCGACCAGCGCATAGTTGGAACCGCGCAGGGTGCCGCCGGTCATCACGACCTCCACACGGTTGGCATGGGCCAGCGCCTGGGCCACCAGCAGGGAGTTGGTGACGACGGTCAGGCCGGGCACCCGCGCGAGCCGGCGAGCCAGCTCCTGCGTGGTGGTACCCGCCCCCACCACAATGGCCTCGCCTTCTTCGACGAGACCCGCGGCGAGATCGGCGATGGCCGTCTTCTCGGCGGTCGCGAGATGCGATTTCTGCGGAAAGCCGGACTCCCGCGTGAACCCGCCCGGCAATACCGCACCGCCGTGTCGGCGGTCGAGGAGTCCTTCTGCCTCCAGCGCGCGCACGTCCCGCCGTACGGTCACTTCGGAGGTCTGGACGACGCGGGCGAGCTCACGGAGCGACACGGCCCCATTCGCTCGCACCATTTCGAGGATCAATTGGCGACGTTCTGCAGCGAACACGAAACTGACAGTAACCCCAACGACCGTCTGCTTTCAGCAGTTTGCGCCGAATAACAGAAGTTGTTCGCATGGCAGGGCGTGAAGTGGTATACGTGCCTACTCGTCCCGCCTATGCCGTGCGCATGGGCGCCGACTCCCTGTGACCAGGGAAGAGTCGGCCGGAGGTGTCAGCCCTCGTTCGTGGTCTTCCTGGTGTGCAACTGCCGTGCCACCTCGGCGATCGAGCCGGACAGGGACGGATACACGGTGAACGCTTTCGCGATCTGCTCGACCGTCAGATTGTTGTCGACCGCGATCGAGATGGGGTGGATCAGCTCCGAGGCGTGCGGGGAGACGACCACACCGCCGACCACGATGCCGGTACCGGGGCGGCAGAAGATCTTGACGAAGCCGTCGCGGATGCCCTGCATCTTGGCGCGCGGGTTGCGCAGCAGCGGCAGCTTCACGACCCGGGCGTCGATCTTGCCCGCGTCGACGTCCGCCTGGGAGTAGCCGACGGTGGCGATCTCGGGGTCGGTGAAGACGTTCGAGGAGACCGTCTTCAGGTTCAGCGGGGCCACCGCGTCGCCGAGGAAGTGGTACATGGCGATACGGCCCTGCATGGCGGCGACGGACGCGAGGGCGAAGACGCCGGTCACGTCACCGGCCGCGTACACGCCCGGGGCGGTCGTGCGGGAGACCCTGTCCGTCCAGATGTGCCCGGAGTCCCGGACCCTGACGCCGGCCTCCTCCAGTCCCATCCCCGTGCTGTTCGGGATGGCGCCGACGGCCATCAGGCAGTGCGTGCCGCTGATGACCCGGCCGTCGGAGAGCGTGACCTCGACCCGGTCGCCGACCCGCTTGGCGGACTCGGCGCGGGAGCGGGCCATGACGTTCATGCCGCGGCGGCGGAAGACGTCCTCCAGGACGGCGGCGGCGTCGGGGTCCTCGCCCGGCAGCACGCGGTCGCGGCTGGAGACGAGGGTGACGCGGGAGCCGAGTGCCTGGTAGGCCCCGGCGAACTCGGCACCGGTGACACCGGAACCGACCACGATGAGTTCCTCGGGCAGCTCGTCGAGGTCGTAGACCTGGGTCCAGTTCAGGATGCGCTCGCCGTCGGGCTGTGCGTCGGGCAGCTCGCGCGGGTGCCCGCCGGTGGCCAGGAGCACGGCGTCGGCGGTGAGGGTCTCCTCGGTGCCGTCCGCGGCGCTCACGACGACCTTGCGGGAGCCGTCCAGGGCCTGCATGCCCTCCAGCCGTCCGCGTCCGCGCAGGACCCGGGCGCCGGCGCGGGTCACCGAGGCCGTGATGTCGTGCGACTGGGCGAGCGCGAGGCGCTTCACGCGGCGGTTGACCTTGCCGAGGTCGACGCCGACCACCCTGGCCGCCTGCTCCATGGGCGGGGTGTCGTCGGCGACGATGATCCCCAGCTCCTCGTAGGAGGAGTCGAAGGTCGTCATCACCTCGGCCGTGGCGATAAGAGTCTTCGACGGCACGCAGTCGGTGAGCACCGACGCCCCGCCCAGACCGTCGCAGTCGACGACGGTCACCTCCGCGCCGAGCTGCGCTGCTACCAGCGCCGCTTCATATCCGCCGGGTCCGCCACCGATGATCACGATCCGAGTCACGTACTCCATTGTCCCGCACGCTTCAAGGTGCTTCCGCCCAGGGGGCCCGAGTAGGGGCATCCGAGCCACTTTGTTACGCGAGAGGCGTACGTTTCGCTGCCGTACCCTCGACCCCATGTCGCTCTACGCCGCGTACGCCGGCAATCTCGACCCGCGGCTCATGACGCGCCGCGCCCCGCATTCGCCGCTGCGCGCCACGGGCTGGCTGAACGGCTGGCGGCTGACCTTCGGCGGCGAGCACATGGGCTGGGAGGGCGCGCTCGCGACGATCGTCGAGGCACCGCGGTCCCAGGTCTTCGTGGCGCTGTACGACATCGCACCGCTGGACGAGGACTCCATGGACCGCTGGGAGGGCGTCGGCCTCGACGTCTACCGCCGGATGCGTGTACGTGTGCACACCCTGGAGGGTGAGGAACCCGCGTGGGTCTACGTACTGAACGGTTACGAGGGGGGACTGCCCTCGGCGCGGTATCTCGGCGAGCTCGCGGACGCCGCCGAGTCGGCGGGGGCGCCGCACGACTACGTCATGGAGCTCCGCAAGCGACCCTGCTGAGGTCCGCCTCCGTCGGCGCGCTCCGCCGCTCCGCGGCCGTTCCCGCGCAGCTCCGCGGTGTCTTCCCGCACACCTGCCCGACTCGACCCGTTCCGCCGGGCACCTCTCCGCGCACCTCCTCGGGCGCCGCTCCGGGGTGGCGTTTTCCAGCCGTTCGTCCGGCGCGGCACTCCGTCCGGGCACCCTCTCCTCAACACCTCTTTGTCGGAAACGACAAGACAACGATCGCAAGACCGTGAGCTCCGTCATCTACGCGCGTAGGCCTGGACCAGCTACCCTCTTGCGCGTGAACGCATCTCTTCTTCCGGACGACATCCAGGGCGACCCCCACGCCGCCGCTGACGCCGCCGCCGCGCGCCTGCGCGAGCTCACGGGCGCCGAGACCCATGACGTCGCTCTCGTGATGGGCTCCGGCTGGGCCCCGGCCGTGGACGCCCTCGGCTCCCCCGAGGCCGAGTTCCCGGTCACCGAGCTGCCGGGCTTCCCGGCGCCGGCGGTCGAGGGACACGGCGGCAAGATCCGCTCGTACCGGATCGGTGACAAGCGCGCCCTGGTCTTCCTCGGCCGCACCCACTACTACGAGGGCCGCGGGGTCGCCGCCGTCGCGCACGGCGTACGCACCGCCGTCGCCGCCGGCTGCAAGACCATCGTCCTCACCAACGGCTGCGGCGGCCTGCGCGAGGGCATGCGCCCCGGCCAGCCCGTGCTGATCAGCGACCACATCAACCTGACGGCCACCTCGCCGATCATCGGCGCGAACTTCGTCGACCTCACCGACCTGTACTCGCCGCGGCTGCGCGCGCTGTGCAAGGAGGTCGACCCCTCCCTGGAGGAGGGCGTCTACGCGCAGTTCCCCGGCCCGCACTACGAGACGCCGGCCGAGATCCGGATGGCCCGCGTCATCGGGGCCGACCTGGTGGGCATGTCGACGACCCTCGAAGCCATCGCCGCGCGCGAGGCGGGCGCCGAGGTGCTCGGCATCTCCCTCGTCACCAACCTCGCCGCCGGCATGACGGGCGAGCCCCTGAACCACGAGGAGGTCCTCCAGGCGGGCCGCGACTCGGCCGCGCGAATGGGGGCACTCCTGACCCAGGTGCTGGATCGTCTGTAGGCGACGGGGGTGTTCGCCCCCGGAGCCGGGAGCGGAACGACCCGGCTGCACGGAACCGTACGACCGAAGAGAGGTGCACCCGAGGTGCAGGACGAACTCATCGCGCGGGCCAATGCATGGCTGGCCGAGGACCCCGACGCGGAGACCCGTGACGAACTCGCCAAGCTCGTCGACGCCGAGGACGTCACCGAGCTGGCAGCCCGTTTCAGCGGCACCCTCCAGTTCGGCACCGCGGGCCTGCGCGGTGAACTCGGCGCGGGCCCGATGCGGATGAACCGTTCCGTGGTCATCCGGGCCGCGGCCGGACTCGCCGCGTACCTGAAGGCCAAGGGCGAGACCGGCGGACTCGTCGTGATCGGCTACGACGCCCGCCACAAGTCCGCGGACTTCGCCCGGGACACCGCTGCCGTGATGACGGGCGCGGGCCTGCGCGCCGCCGTCCTGCCCCGGCCGCTGCCCACTCCCGTCCTCGCCTACGCCATACGGCATCTCGGCGCGGTCGCGGGTGTGGAGGTCACCGCCAGCCACAACCCGCCCCGGGACAACGGCTACAAGGTCTACCTCGGCGACGGTTCACAGATCGTCCCGCCGGCCGACGCGGAGATCGCCGCCGAGATCGACGCGGTCCGCGCGCTCGCCGACGTGCCCCGCCCCGATTCCGGCTGGGAGACCCTCGACGAGGGCGTCCTGGAGTCCTATCTGGCCCGTACGGACGCCGTCCTCGCCGAGGGCTCGCCGCGCACCGCCCGCACCGTCTACACGGCCATGCACGGCGTCGGCAAGGACGTGCTGCTCGCGGCCTTCGCCCGGGCCGGCTTCCCGGAACCGGTGCTCGTCGCCGAACAGGCCGAGCCCGACCCGGACTTCCCGACCGTCGCCTTCCCCAACCCGGAGGAGCCCGGCGCGATGGACCTCGCCTTCGCGGCGGCCCGCGTGGCGGAACCCGACCTGATCGTCGCCAACGACCCGGACGCCGACCGGTGCGCCGTGGCCGTGAAGTCCGGCGCCGACTGGCGGATGCTGCGCGGCGACGAGGTCGGCGCGCTGCTCGCCGAGCACCTGGTGCGCCGGGGCGCGCGCGGCGTCTTCGCCGAGTCGATCGTTTCTTCCTCGCTGCTCGGCCGGATCGCCGAGGGCGCGGGTCTGCCGTACGAGGAGACGCTCACCGGCTTCAAGTGGATCGCCCGCGTCGAGGGTCTGCGGTACGGGTACGAGGAGGCGCTCGGCTACTGCGTCGACCCCGACGGCGTACGCGACAAGGACGGCATCACCGCCGCCCTCCTCATCACCGAGCTGGCCTCCGAGCTCAAGGAGCGCGGCCGGACCCTGCTCGACCTGCTCGACGACATCGCGGTCGCGTACGGCCTGCACGCCACCGACCAGCTCTCGGTCCGGGTGGAGGACCTGTCGGTCATCGCGAACGCCATGCGCCGGCTGCGTGAGCAGCCGCCCACGGAGCTCGCGGGCCTGGCCATCACCAAGGCCGAGGACCTGACCAAGGGCACGGACACGCTGCCGCCCACGGACGGTCTGCGCTACACCCTGGACGGCGCCCGGGTCATCGTCCGCCCGAGCGGCACCGAGCCCAAGCTGAAGTGCTACCTGGAGGTCGTGGTGCCCGTCGGCGACCACGCCGGCCTCCCGGCGGCCCACGCCAGGGCCACCGAGCTGCTGACGGCGATCAAGCGGGACCTGTCGGCCGCGGCCGGCATCTGAGCCCCCGCCCCGGCGGAAGGCGGCCCGTCCGCCGCCTCCCGCCGGGTCCTGACCCGCACCTCCACCCTCTTACGGGTGATTTCCGCAGGGCAGTTGACGCAGCGCTCCCGTGCGCCACCGGATGACCGAGGAACGGTTACCCGTAGCGCACCGTCGAGTCCCAGGAGCTGCCGCGTGCCCTCGACCGATTCCCGGCCGACGTCCGCCCCGCCCCACAGCGCCCCGGGCGGGAGCGCCCCCGGCGTTCCGACCGCCCGGCACGCGCCGGGCGCCTCCGGCCTCCTCGCCGCGGCCCGCGCCTCTCTGCGGCACGCGGCCCCCGCCCTCCTCGCCTACGCGGCCGTCCGCCTCACCGGCCTGATCGCGCTCGCGCTCTGGGCACACCGCAGGCACCACGGCGTCTGGCCGATCCTGGCGGCGCAGTGGGACGCGGACTGGTACCTCGGCATCGCCGACCACGGCTACGCGCACCACCTGGGCGACGCGTTCGACGCGAACAACCTGGCCTTCTTCCCGCTCTACCCGGTCCTGGTCAAGGCGGTCGCGGTCCTGACACCCGGCTCGCGCGCGACGACCGGGCTGGCGATCGCGGTCGGATGCTCGTTCCTCGCCGCGTGGGGCGTCCACGCGGTGGGCAGTCACCTGCACGGTCGCCGCGTGGGGGTGCTGCTGACCGTGCTGTGGGCGGCCCTGCCGGTGGGTCTGGTCGAGTGGATGGGCTACACCGAGTCGCTGTTCACGGCGTTCGCCGCGTGGGCCCTGTACGCGGTGCTCACCGGTCGTCTGCTGTGGGCGGCCTCCCTGGCGGCGCTGGCGGGACTGACCCGGCCCACCGGGGTCGCGGTGGCCGGCGCCGTCGCCGCGACCGCGCTGCTGGCGCTGCGCCGGGGCTTCTCGGTCCGGGCACTCGCGGCGGCCGCCCTGGCCCCGGCCGGCTGGCTCGCGTACGTCGGATGGGTGGGCCTGCGGGTGAGCCGCTGGGACGGCTACTTCGCCGTACAGCGGCTGTGGCACAACGAGTGGGACGGCGGTGCGGAGACCCTGCGCCGGATGCGGGAGGTGCTGGCGCGGAACTCCTCGCCCGAGCTGTTCCTGATCATGGTGACGGTGACCCTGCTGGCGGCGGTGGTGCTGTACGGGCTCTCCGTGGGCGACCGCCAGCCGCTCCCGCTGCTGGTCTTCACCGGGATGCTGCTGCTGATCGTCCTGGGCAGCGGCGGCGTCTACTTCCCGCGCGCCCGCTTCCTGCTCCCCGGCTTCCCGCTGCTGCTCCCGCTCGCCCTGTACCTGGCCCGCGCCTCACACCGCTTCCGGACCCTGTTCCTCACGGCCGCGGTGCTCGGTTCGGCGTACTGCGGCGCGTACATGGTCCTGGTGTGGCCGAGCGCGCCCTGAGGGCTGTCCCTCGTCGGCCGCCACTCCATGGAGCCGCGGTCCCGTCTCGTCCGACACGCCTCGGCTCACCCCTGCGGGAACCCCACCAGACCGACCAGCGCGGCCGTCAGCCACACCAGGACGAACGGCACCGCCAGCGGCCACAGGGGGCGCCCCCGCTCGCGCTCCTCGCTGTCGCCGGTGGGGCGCAGGGCGGGGTCGGTGTGCATGGCGGTGACCTCGGCGGCCAGGGCGTCGTACGGATGGGGCACACCCCGCCGGCGCTGGAACCAGGCCCAGCGGGGCGCGGCGACCGACCAGGACCCGTCGCCGCGCCAGCGCAACTTGAGCTCGACGGACTCCCGACGGACCGAGCGGATGTCGTCCCACGGGATGTGGGTGGTCCCGCGCAGGCCGTTCAGCCAGAGCCCGGTGCGGTCGGCGGTGACACGCCAGCGCAGCTTCACGGGGATGCGGAACGCGCCGGACAGGCCGACGAGGAGGAAGACGATCTGCTTCCAGTGGCTGGTGCCCCCGTCGGTGAACGTGGCACAGCACAGCAGGACGCCCGCCGACACCATCAGGGAACCGGCCAGCCAGTCCACCGCGCCCGCGCGCCAGCGCCGTACCGGAACCGGGTCCCTCAGACGCGCGGCCTCCACCAGCCCGAAGTGCCGCTCGTCGTCCACCGCGGTCCGGGCCGCCGTTCGCTTCGCCCGCTTGAGCCGTCGCCGCACTCCGCCCTCCGAGAGCGGGCGTACGGGCCCGGACGACCGTTCCGCCACCGGCGGGTCGCCGGGCTTCGCCGGGGCACTGACGAGCGCGACCTCGGCACCCTCGTACGGCACCCCGTACAGGACGG
This sequence comes from Streptomyces sp. NPDC060027, assembly GCF_042737005.1. Classification (NCBI taxonomy): domain Bacteria; kingdom Bacillati; phylum Actinomycetota; class Actinomycetes; order Kitasatosporales; family Streptomycetaceae; genus Streptomyces; species Streptomyces sp. NPDC060027. Next base: position 20,787 of record NZ_JBHWVI010000100.1, on the reverse strand, counting down.
CTTCCCGCAGCGGCCCCGGCCGGTCGTCGTCGACCCGTTCGGCGGACTCCGCCGAGCCCGCCGCGTCCGCCAGATCCACCACTGTGTCCGTCACGGCGTCCGCCACATCGCCCCTGTCGTAGTCCGTGACATGGTCCAGCGGAACCACGCCGACGGTGAACAGCGGTCGCAGGCCCGCCACGTCGTCCGCGGCGAAGACCTTCGCGTCGCCGCGTCCGGTCGTACGCATCAGGACGCGCAGGACGGGCGCGGGCGCGGCGCGCAGCGCGGCGGCCCGCCGCGCGCCCAGCACTCCGGAGAGCAGCGCGGTGACGCCCAGCCCGGCCGCGAAGCAGCCGGCGGCAGCCACCGCCCGGCGGCTCTCCGAGGAGTTCCACACACCGGCGGTCGCGATCAGCGGAATGCCCGCCAGGATCAGGGTGATTCCGAGCCCGGAGAGAAACCGGCCGCGCCCCGGGGGCCGGTCCGCGTCCGGCAGGGGCGCCGTCACCCCTCCGGAAGCGGTCAGCGCCGCCTCCCGCTGCCGCTCCCGCGCCCGCAGTCGCAGGGCGGAGACCGCCAGGGAGCTCGCGGTCAGCAGGAGCGCACCCGCGAGTACGGGGAGGACCGGCGCGGGACGCAGGACGACGGCCGCCAGGGCCAGGGCCGGCGCCGACACTCGTACGACCTCGGGCCGCAGCTGCAGCCAGACCATGTGGAGCCCGGCCGACGCCGCGAGGTACGGCGGCAGACCGGCCGCGGTCCGGCCCAGGGCGGCCGGCGCACCTGCCGACAGCACCAGCTTGGGGACCCGCAGCCCGAGCCGCGGCACGGGTATCCAGCTCGGCTGCAGTACCCGCGTCCAGCGCCGGGTGTGCTCCGTGCTCCAGGGGAGGCAGCCGTCGGGTATCGCGGTGGCGGGCAGGGCCCGCCGGACGTCGGTGTTCATCGTTTCCCAGAGACTCGGAACCACGGGGGCGGGGATACGGCAGGCCCTCGGCTTCGTCTCCGGGCGGGGGAACGGCGGTCGCGACCGAGGCGGGGGGCACGGCCCCGCGAAGGGTTTCCTCAGCCCGTGGCCAGCAGGATGACCAGGACGATGAGGCCGGCGAGCGCGGGGCCCATGACCTCGTACGCCCAGCGCACCGTGACCTCGCCCTGCGCGCTGTCCGCGGTGGCCCTGGCCTCGGCCAGCTCGCGCAGCTCGTTCATCATCTGGTCGGCCTGGGGGCGGGTCGGCGTGTCCGTGACGGCGCCCCGGCCGAGGGCGGACGGACGACCCGGCGACGGCGGCCTGACCGCCTTCTTGCGTGCGCGCAGCGACACGGGTACCGCCCACAGCTGGTACCTCGTGCCGGAGGTGTCGACCACCTCGTTCGAGTAGTGCGAGCGCAGCGAGGCGACCTTGCTCCAGGGGAGCACGATCACGCGGAGCGGGTTGCGGACGCGCAGCCGGTCCTTGTTCGCGTAGACCGCGGGCCGCAGCGAGAAGGCGGCCACCACAGGGACGACGAGGATCAGCCCGGCGAGCGCCAGCCAGGGGGTGCGGCCGTGTCCGGAGATCAACGCGTCGACGCCGAGCCAGCCCACGATGAGCAGCAGAAGGGCGCCGCCGGCGATACCGGCGGGCGACCGGTAGACCCGGTCCTTGGCCTCGGGTCGCGAGGCGTCCGGAAGGGGTGACTGGTGGTCGGGGGTGGTCATGGTTCCGATTGTGCACGACGCGTGCGACGGACTTGAGCTCGGTGGGGTCTCGCTATGGTCGCGAAGACACTCGCGGTACCCGCTCCCCCGGCACCGCGACCGCGCCGGACCCGACGACCCCGAGGATCCGGCGGAAGGCAGGGCGTTCCATGTGTCATGAGGGCAACCCACAGGAGGCGTCATGGAACCCGATCGCACGGCGGACGGCACGGCGGGCGACGCGCAGGAGGCGCGCTGGAACGGCCCGTCCGGGAACGCCTGGGTCGAGGCCCAGGACATGGTGGACGCGTTGTTCGCGCCGCTGGAGGAGCTGATCGTCGACGTCGTTCCGGCCGGGCAGCGGGGCCGGGTCCTCGATGTCGGCTGCGGCACGGGCGGCACGACCGTGGCGGTCGCGCGGCGGCTCGGCACCGAGGGCCGGTGCGTCGGCGTCGATATCTCCGGACCGATGGTGGAGGCGGCTCGAGCCCGTGCGGCGCGGGAGGGCGCGCGGGCCTCCTTCGTCCGCGCCGACGCGCAGGACCACGTCTTCGAACCCGCGGTCTTCGACGTGGTCGTCTCGCGCTTCGGCGTCATGTTCTTCGAGGATCCGGTGCGGGCCTTCACCAACCTGCGGCGGGCCGCGAAGGACGACGCCCGACTGCGGTTCGTCGTCTGGCGCGACATCGCGGAGAACCCGTTCATGACGACGGCCGAACGCGCCGCGGCGGCGCTGCTGCCGGATCTTCCGGAGCGCCGGCCGGACGCACCGGGGCAGTTCGCCTTCGCGGACGCGGACAGGGTGCGCCGCCTGCTGGAGGAGAGCGGCTGGACCGGGATCGGCATCCGGCCCGTCGACGCGGCCTGCGTCCTGCCGGAGGCGGAGCTGGTGCCGTACTTCAGCCGGTTCGGCCCGGTCGGCATCGCCCTGCGCGAGACGGACGAACCGACCCGCGCACGGGTGGTCGAAACGGTCCGCGCGGCGTTCGACCCGTTCGTGCACGGCACGGAGGTCCGCTTCACGGCGGCCTGCTGGCAGATCGACGCCCACGCCCGCCGTCCCACACCGGCCGGGTAGAGCCCCCCGAGCGACCGCGCGCGTGCCCGCCGTACCCGGGGCCTCCCCCGGGCACCGCGGGCACCCGGCCGCTCGCTCGGTGCGACAGGGCGGGCCCTCCGGCCGGCCGTGCGACGGCCGAGGAACAGGACCGGCGGCGAGCCCGCCCCGTCACCCACAGCCCCTCACCGGTTTCCCCACGTGAGCGCGGTCGCCCCGCCGCCCGGGCGTCTGCCCCGGCGGGCAAAAAACCCTTGGTCATCCGCTGGGCTGTACAGCCGCTACGCGCGTAGATATGCTCGTCTGGTGACCATGCCCACCTCTGCACCTGCTGCTGCACACGCACTCGGCGACGTAACCGCGTCCGACAGCACGCTGCGCCGCTTCCTCCACGGGCTGCCCGGCGTCGACGCGGTCGGCCTGGAGGCGCGCGCCGCCTCGCTCGGCACCCGTTCCATCAAGACCACCGCGAAGGCGTACGCCATCGACCTCGCCATCTCGATGGTCGACCTGACGACGCTGGAAGGCGCGGACACCCCGGGCAAGGTCCGGGCGCTCGGCGCCAAGGCGGCACTCCCGGACCCGACCGACCGCACGGCGCCCACCACGGCGGCGGTCTGCGTCTATCCCGACATGGTGGCCGTCGCGAAGGAGGCCGTCGCCGGTTCCGGCGTGAGGGTCGCCTCCGTCGCCACCGCCTTCCCGGCGGGCCGCGCCGCGCTCGCCGTGAAGCTGGCCGACGTGCGCGACGCGGTCGCCGCGGGCGCCGACGAGATCGACATGGTCATCGACCGCGGGGCGTTCCTCGCGGGCAAGTACCTGAAGGTGTACGACGAGATCGTCGCCGTGAAGGAGGCCTCGGGCGCCGCCCGCCTGAAGGTCATCTTCGAGACCGGCGAGCTGTCGACGTACGACAACATCCGGCGGGCGAGCTGGCTCGGCATGCTGGCCGGGGCCGACTTCATCAAGACCTCCACCGGCAAGGTGGCCGTGAACGCGACGCCCGCGAACACCCTGCTGATGCTGGAGGCCGTCCGCGACTTCCGCGCCCAGACCGGGGTGCAGATCGGCGTGAAGCCGGCCGGCGGCATCCGCACCACCAAGGACGCCGTCAAGTTCCTGGTCCTGGTGAACGAGACGGCGGGTGAGGACTGGCTGGACAACCACTGGTTCCGCTTCGGCGCGTCCTCGCTCCTGAACGACCTGCTGATGCAGCGTCAGAAGCTGGCCACCGGCCGCTACTCCGGCCCCGACTACGTGACGGTGGACTGATCCATCATGGCTTCCGCATTCGAATACGCACCGGCGCCCGAGTCCCGCTCCGTCGTCGACATCGCGCCCTCCTACGGCCTGTTCATCGACGGTGAGTTCACCGAGGCCGCCGAAGGCAAGGTCTTCAAGACCGTCTCCCCCGCCACCGAGGAGGTCCTCTCCGAGATCGCCCAGGCGGGCGAGGCGGACGTCGACCGCGCGGTGAGGGCCGCCCGCAAGGCCTTCGAGAAGTGGTCGGTCCTGCCGGGCTCCGAGCGCGCCAAGTACCTGTTCCGCATCGCGCGGATCATCCAGGAGCGCAGCCGCGAGCTGGCGGTCCTGGAGACGCTGGACAACGGCAAGCCGATCAAGGAGACCCGGGACGCCGATCTCCCCCTGGTCGCCGCGCACTTCTTCTACTACGCGGGCTGGGCCGACAAGCTCGACCACGCGGGCTTCGGCGCGAACCCGCGCCCGCTGGGTGTCGCCGGCCAGGTCATCCCGTGGAACTTCCCGCTGCTGATGCTGGCGTGGAAGATCGCCCCGGCCCTCGCGACCGGCAACACGGTCGTCCTGAAGCCCGCCGAGACCACCCCCCTGACGGCGCTGTTCTTCGCGGACATCTGCCGCCAGGCGGGCCTGCCCAAGGGCGTCGTCAACATCCTTCCCGGGTACGGCGACGCGGGCGCGGCCCTCGTCGAGCACCCGGACGTGGACAAGGTGGCCTTCACCGGTTCCACCGCCGTCGGCAAGGCGATCGCCCGCCAGGTCGCGGGCTCGCACAAGAAGGTCACGCTGGAACTGGGCGGCAAGGGCGCGAACATCGTCTTCGACGACGCCCCGATCGACCAGGCCGTCGAGGGCATCGTCAGCGGCATCTTCTTCAACCAGGGCCAGGTCTGCTGCGCGGGCTCCCGGCTGCTGGTCCAGGAGTCGATCCACGACGAGCTGCTCGACTCGCTCAAGCGCCGTCTGTCGACCCTGCGCCTCGGCGACCCGCTCGACAAGAACACGGACATCGGCGCGATCAACTCCGCCGAGCAGCTCTCCCGCATCACCACGCTCGTCGAGCAGGGCGAGGCCGAGGGTGCCGAGCGCTGGTCCCCGGCGTGCGAACTGCCCTCCTCCGGCTACTGGTTCGCCCCGACGCTCTTCACGAACGTCACCCAGGCGCACACCATCGCCCGCGACGAGATCTTCGGCCCGGTGCTGTCCGTCCTCACGTTCCGCACCCCGGACGAGGCGGTCGCCAAGGCCAACAACTCGCCGTACGGCCTCTCCGCGGGCATCTGGACCGAGAAGGGCTCCCGCATCCTCGCCGTCGCGAGCAAGCTCCGCGCGGGTGTCATCTGGTCCAACACGTTCAACAAGTTCGACCCGACCTCGCCGTTCGGCGGGTACAAGGAGTCGGGCTTCGGCCGCGAGGGCGGTCGTCACGGCCTGGAGGCGTACCTCGCCCCGTCGAGCCCGGAGGGCCAGCGATAAATGAGTGCAGCCGAGAAGTCCGAGCAGCAGCGTCTGAGCGTCTTCAAGACCTACAAGCTGTACGTGGGCGGCAAGTTCCCGCGTTCCGAGAGCGGCCGGGTGTACGAGGTGACCGACTCCAAGGGCAAGTGGCTGGCGAACGCTCCGCAGTCGAGCCGCAAGGACGCCCGTGACGCGGTCGTCGCCGCGCGCAAGGCGTTCGGCGGCTGGTCCGGCGCCACGGCGTACAACCGCGGCCAGGTCCTCTACCGCGTCGCCGAGATGCTGGAGGGCCGCAAGGAGCAGTTCGTCCGCGAAGTGGCCGACGCGGAGGGCCTGTCGAAGTCGAAGGCGGCCGCCGTCGTCGACGCGGCGATCGACCGCTGGGTCTGGTACGCGGGGTGGACCGACAAGATCGCCCAGGTCGTGGGCGGCGGCAACCCGGTGGCGGGCCCGTACTTCAACCTGTCCTCCCCGGAGCCGACCGGTGTCGTCACCGTGCTCGCCCCGCAGGAGTCGTCGTTCCTCGGCCTGGTCTCGGTGATCGCCCCGGTGATCGCCACCGGCAACACGGTCATCGTGATCGCCAGCGAGAAGTCCCCGCTCCCGGCCCTGTCGCTGGGCGAGGTGCTGGCCACCTCCGACCTTCCGGGCGGGGTCGTCAACGTCCTCTCCGGCAGGACCGCGGAGATCGCCGCTCCCCTCGCCGCGCACCAGGACGTCAACGCGATCGACCTCACGGGCGCGGACGAGGCACTGGCCACGGAGCTGGAGATCGCGGCCGCGGACAACCTGAAGCGCGTTCTTCGTCCACAGCCTGTGGATTACGCGCGCACTCCCGGCATCGAGCGCCTCACGGCGTTCCTGGAGACGAAGACGGTCTGGCACCCGACCGGCTCCCTGGGCGCCTCGGGCTCGTCCTACTGAGCCGTGCCCGCCCGCCCCGCCGCGTGATGACGCGCTGAGATGTCGGGGTCCCGATCCGTGTCCCCGGGGCCCCGCGCACACGAGAGCCGCGCTTCCCCTCCGTCCGGGGGGAGCGCGGCTCTCTCATGTCCCCGGCTCAGTGCAGGAGTCCGGTCACCTGCCCGAGTACCGGAATGCTGCCCACCGACGGGGCCTGCGCCAACGGGCCCGTCAGGGCCTGTGAGGACAGCGGCTTGAAGTCGGCGAGCTGGGTGCCCACGCCGTTGTCGAGCGGGTCCACGCCGGTGCCGGCCAGCGGATTGGGCTTGAGCCCCTCGACGGGGCCCGTGACATACCCCACGGTGCCGGTCAAGGCCCCCAGACCCGCCTGCGGATCGATGTTGCCGAGCGAGGCGGGCCGGGTGCGCCCGGCGTCCGCGACGGGAGCCGTGTCCGCGAAGGCCGGGGAGGCCGCGGCCGCACCGGCAGCGACCACGCCGACCGCCGCGGCGATCCGCGCGGTCGTACGGGCCAGGGTGTTCTGCTGGGCTGCGTGTCGCGCCATCAGGTTTTCCTCTTTGACTAGCGGAGAGCGGAGAGCAACGGAAGTGACACGCAGAGTAGTTGACGGGGATCGCGTTCGGGCGGTCCTGGCGGCGGATTCGCCCCTGCGGGTCAACAGGCATATCAGCGCCAGTCGGCCGACGCTCCGACGACGGGGATAATGGACGGGAGCCGCGCCGACGCGCGGCGCCGCCGGACCCGTCAGAGAAGGTACAGACCATTGGGTTCCCATCCCCCGATACCCACCCGCGTGGTGCTGCTCTGCGGCCCCTCCGGCTCCGGTAAGTCCCTTCTCGCCGCCGACTCAGGGCTCCCCGTTCTCCGCCTCGACGACTTCTACAAGGAGGGCACGGACCCGACGCTGCCCCAGGTCGAGGGCAGCGAGGACATCGACTGGGACCACCCGTCGTCCTGGGACGCGGACACCGCCGTCGCCGCGATCGAGGAACTGTGCCGTACGGGACGTACGACCATCCCGGTCTACGACATCTCGTTGAGCGCCCGCACGGGAACCGAGGCCCTGCGCATCGAGCGGACACCGCTGTTCATCGCGGAGGGGATCTTCGCCGCCGAGATCGTCGAGCGCTGCCGCGAACTCGGCCTGCTCGCCGACGCGCTGTGTCTGTCACGGGGCGCGGTCACCACATTCCGGCGGCGCTTCGTGCGGGATCTGAAGGAAGGCCGCAAGTCGGTCCTCTTCCTGCTGCGTCGCGGCTGGCGTCTGATGCGCGCCGAGCGCTCCATCGTGGCCCGCCAGGCGGCGCTCGGCGCTCACCCCTGCGACAGGGCCGAGGCGCTCGGCCGGCTGACGGCCGCGGCGGCCGGACGCCACGCGTCCCCCCGCACGGCGGCCGCGTAGCCGCGAACCCGGGAGCGGGCAACGAAAAGAGGTCCAGGCGAACCCCCGTCCGCCTGGACCTTCTTCCGTTTTCCCCCGTGGTCCCCCGTGGCACGGTGCGTTCCCCGTGACCCCGTTTCCCCGTGACCCCGTTCCCGTCGGCTCCCCCCGGAACCGACAGTCCCCCGTCGTCGGCTCCCCCCGGAACCGACTCCCCCGTGTTACCTGTTACCGCTCCCCCCAGACCTTCAGGCGACAAGCTCCCCGAAGGACTCCTCCTCGTCACGGCCGAAGCTGAGGACCTCGTCCTCGCGCATCCGGCGGAGCGACCGCCAGATGCTGGACTTCACCGTGCCGACACTGATGCCGAGGATCTCCGCGATCTCCGGGTCGGTGCGGCCCTCGTAGTAACGGAGGACCAGCATCGTCCGCTGGAGCTCGGGCAGCCGGGCCAGCGCCTGCCACAGGACCGCGCGCAGCTCGGTGCCGCGCATCGCGTCCGTGTCACCGGGCGTCTCCGGCAGTTCCTCGGTCGGGTACTCGTTCAGCTTGCGGCGGCGCCACGCGCTGATGTGCAGATTGGTCATGGTGCGGCGGAGGTAACCGCCGACCGCGGCCTTGTCACTGATCCGGTCCCACGCCCGGTACGTCGAGAACAGCGCGCTCTGCAGCAGGTCCTCGGCCTCGAAGCGGTCGCCGGTCAGGTGATAGGCGGTTGCGTACAGGGAGGCGCGGCGCTCCTGGACGTAGGCGGTGAACGCCGCTTCGGCATCCCCTGCCCCCGCCTCGGAGTGACGCTCCCCCGTGACCTCCCCGTACGCGGCTCCCCCGTGAGCCTTCCCCCCGGTCGTACCCACGGCGGCCGGCGCCGTGGCGCCTTCCCCCGTGAAAGCGTCAACCACCGTCATGTACACGGTGTGCTGACGCCCGGCGCCGCGAGCGCACCCGCGGCCTCCCCCAAGCTCTCGGCTTCGCTCGAGCAGGGAGGTGCCCCCATCGGCGCAGGACTTCTCCGTCGCCCGGGTGACGTCGTGGAGCCGCGTGACTACTGCGCTAGTGCTGGTGCTGTGCAGCGTGTTCATCTCGCGCCCCCCGTCGTGGAGTCCCGGTTGTTCGGTTCGTTCCGTCGTGCGCCCTGCCTTGTGTCGAAAAGCTTGCCCGGGCCACTTCATGGCCGTGTCCGCCGACTGTCACAGACCTGTCACAGGGCCCATCGCCAGGCGCGCCACAGCGCGATCACAGAGAAGAGCGGTACGACTACGCAGATGACCACTCGGGCCCTCCCGGGCGCCCGTGAGGGCCATCGTTGCGCGCGGGAGACGAGTGGGAGCGCTCCAACGGTCGATACACGGCCATGACATGGGCCAGAATGACGAGCGTGCCTTCCCTGTTGCTGATCGAGGACGACGACGCCATCCGCACGGCCCTGGAGCTCTCTTTGACGCGCCAGGGACACCGCGTGGCCACCGCTGCCACCGGCGAGGACGGTCTGAAGCTGCTGCGCGAGCAGCGGCCGGACCTGATCGTGCTGGATGTGATGCTGCCCGGCATCGACGGATTCGAGGTGTGCCGGCGCATCCGGCGCACCGACCAGCTGCCGATCATTCTGCTGACCGCGCGCAGCGACGACATCGACGTCGTGGTCGGACTGGAGTCCGGCGCCGACGACTATGTCGTCAAGCCGGTGCAGGGCCGGGTGCTCGACGCCCGGATCCGTGCCGTGCTGCGCCGCGGCGAGCGGGAGGCGAACGACTCCGCGTCGTTCGGTTCGCTGGTCATCGACCGTGCCGCCATGACGGTCACCAAGAACGGCGAGGATCTCCAACTGACACCCACCGAGCTGCGGTTGCTCCTGGAGCTGAGCCGCCGGCCCGGACAGGCCCTGTCCCGCCAGCAGTTGCTGCGTCTGGTGTGGGAGCACGACTACCTGGGCGACTCGCGTCTGGTCGACGCCTGTGTGCAGCGGCTGCGCGCCAAGGTGGAGGACGTGCCGTCCTCTCCCACCCTGATCCGTACCGTGCGCGGCGTCGGCTATCGGCTGGACAATCCTCAGTGACCAAACCGCAGGACAAGCTCCGCGGCTGGGCCGCGGCGCGCAAGGCACTGCTGTCCGGTCTGCGCTTCACCAGCCTGCGGCTGCGCCTGGTCGTGGTGTTCGGGCTCGTCGCCCTGACCGCCGCCGTCTCGGCGTCCGGCATCGCGTACTGGCTCAACCGTGAGGCCGTGCTGACGCGTACGCAGGACGCGGTGCTGCGTGACTTCCAGCAGGAGATGCGCAACCACGCGAGCATGCTGCCGGTTCACCCGGCGCAGGACGAACTCCGGCGCACGGCACGGCAGATGGCGGACAGCAGCCAGCGCTTCAGTGTGCTGCTGGTCGCCGAGGACGTGAACGGCAAGACGATCGCCGGCAACTCCGAGCTGGACACCTTCACGCTGGAGGACGTGCCCGAGTCCCTCCAGAAGGCGGTGAACAAGCAGCAGCCGCTCTCCTCGAACAACAAGTCCGCGTACCACTTGTACTGGCAGCGGATCACCGACCACGACAAGCCGTACCTCGTGGGCGGCGCGCGGGTGATCGACGGCACGACGACCGGTTACATGCTCAAGTCCCTTGAGCCGGAGGCCAAGGACCTCAACTCGCTGGCCTGGTCGCTGGGGATCGCGACCGGACTCGCGCTGATCGGCTCGGCGCTGCTCGCCCAGGCCGCCGCGACCACGGTCCTCAAGCCGGTCCACCGGCTGGGCATCGCGGCCCGCCGGCTCGGCGAGGGCAAGCTGGACACCCGGCTGCGGGTCTCCGGCACGGACGAACTCGCCGATCTGTCACGGACGTTCAACCGGACGGCGGAGGCCCTGGAGAAACGGGTCGCGGACATGAGCGCACGGGACGAGGCGTCCCGCCGCTTCGTCGCCGACATGTCCCACGAACTCCGTACGCCGCTGACCGCGATCACCGCCGTCACCGAGATCCTCGAAGAGGAGCTGGACGCGGAGACCGGCAGCGTCGACCCGATGATCGAACCGGCCGTACGGCTGGTCGTCAGCGAGACCCGGCGCCTGGGCGATCTCGTCGAGAACCTGATGGAGGTGACCCGCTTCGACGCGGGCACCGCCCGGCTCATCCTCGACGACGTGGACATCGCCGACCAGATCACCGCGTGCATCGACGCGCGCGCCTGGCTGGACGCCGTCGACCTGGACGCCGAGCGCGGCATGACGGCCCGGCTCGACCCGCGCCGCCTCGACGTGATCCTCGCGAACCTGATCGGCAACGCGCTCAAGCACGGCGGTTCGCCGGTCCGGGTGTCGGTGCGGGTGGCGGGCGAGGAACTGGTCATCGAGGTGCAGGACCACGGCCCCGGCATCCCCGAGGACGTCCTGCCGCACGTCTTCGACCGTTTCTACAAGGCCAGCGCGTCCCGCCCACGTTCCGAGGGCAGCGGCCTCGGCCTCTCCATCGCCCTGGAGAACGCGCACATCCACGGCGGCGAGATCACCGCGGCGAACGCGCCCGAGGGCGGGGCGGTCTTCACCCTGCGCCTGCCCCAGGACGCGTCGGAACTGCTCGCCGACGACCCGCAGGGCCGTAACGGTTCCGCGCACGGGAACGGCACGGAAGGCACCGCCGGATGACAACCGCACGCTTCACCGACCGGCGGCCCACCGGCACCCCGGAGACCGTCCGGCCGCGGGCGGGCGAGTCACGGCGATCCCGCCGCGCTTCCCGGCGTTCGCGGTCGGCGGGGGTGCGCCCCTGGATGGCCGTCCCGTTGCTCGCCGTGCTGCTCGCGGGGTGCGGGATCCGCTCCACGCAGGTGCCGACCGACTTCGGTCCGGCGCCCTCCCGGGTGCCCTGCGCCCTCTCCGGCCCCGACATCTCCACCCAGACCTCGCACGGAGTGCCCGTCCAGGTGTTCCTGCTCTGCTCGGCGCAGTTGGTGACCGTCGACCGGTCGGTGCGCATCCCGGACGGTACGGCGGAGGCGGCGCGGCGGGTCCTGGTGGCGCAGGCGCTGCTCGACGAACTCGCGGAGACACCGTCGACGCCCGAGCAGCAGGCCGGGTACACGACGGACGTACGCGGCGGCATGACCGTCGGCGGGCCCCGCGGCCAGGACCCCGAGGACACCCTCCGGCTGAGCACCGCGCCGGAGGACCTCACCTCGGCGGCCCTCGCCCAGATCGTCTGCACCTTCTCCGACTCGGCCGCCGCGCGCGACGACGGCACCGTCGTCCTCGGCGGTCCGGCCCCCGCCCCGCTGCGCAGCTACGAGTGCACTCCCGAGGTGCGTGCCTCCCCCGGCACCGAGTCGCCGGGGGAGGCGGCGGTCGGGAGTTCGTGACACGGCGGGGCCGAAAAACCCCGCCACGGAACCGATCGTGCCGGACCCGGCGTCTTGGGGGGCGTGCAGCGTCATGGTTCAGACGGCGGCAGCGCCGTCACCCGCGTCCGTGTGGCAGGAGGTGTCCTCCTTGTCGCATACCTGGCGCTCGTCGCCTGGATCACGCTGCGACCGCTGGACGTTCCCTGGGTCAGCGCCGCCAACCTGCGGCCCTTCGCGGGCATCAGAGCCGACCTCGCGCTGGGCCCCGAGACGGCGATCCGCCGCCTCGCCGCGGGCCTCGGCCTGCTCGCCCCGCTGGGCGTCCTGCTGCCGATGGCGGGTGGCAGGCTCACCGTCTCCCCCCTCGGCTCCCTCCTGCGGACGATGACCGCGGGCGCTCTGCTCTCGCTGGGCATAGAGCTGCTGCAGACCGGTGTCCCGGGCCAGGTCGTGGACATCGACTCGATCACCCTGAACACCTTCGGCGTGGCCCTCGCGCACCTTGCGATCGTGCCCGCCGCCAGGGCCGGCCTCCGTCGCAGGGCCGAGACGAGGCAGCACGCCGCCGTGCTCCGGGAGGACCCCGCTCAGGGTCGGACCCCGACGATTCCCAGGGTCGGGATCGCTCCGTAGAGCGACGCTTCGTCCGCCTCGTCCTCGTAGCGTTGAAGACATCGGTGAAGGCACCGATGAGAACGACGAAGCCGGTCCGGCCGGCACTCGACGACGGTTCGCGAAGGAGCCACCATGACCGCCCTTGCCCGCCCCACGAACGGCCGCATGATCGGCGGAGTCTGTGCTGCGCTGGCACGGCGCTTCGGCACCTCCGCGACCACGATGCGCGTCATCTTCGTCCTGTCCTGCCTGCTCCCCGGCCCGCAGTTCGTGCTCTACATAGCTCTGTGGATCCTCTTCCCCTCCGAGGGCAAGGCCTCCCGCACCGCCTGGTGACCCGGGCGGACACGGGGGACGGACGACAGACGGCGAACGCCGGTGGGGCGTACCCGACGAGGGTGCGCCCCACCGCGTGTCGTCCAGCCGGCGCCCGTACGGCCGGGAGGCCCCTCGCTCGGACAGGCAGGAGGCCTTCTCCGGTCCTACGGAGAGCCTCAGCCCAGCGGAATGCCGTTCAGCGGCAGGCCGTGCGTGGGCAGCCCCTTCACCGGCAGCCCTCCGAGCAGTCCGGCGACGGGCGCGGCGGGCCCGCCGGCGAGCAGACGCGCGGCGGCGGGCTGCGCGGCGGCGACACCCGTGCCGAGCGCGCTCTGGCCCTGGGCGAGCGCCTCACCGGCACCGGGGAGGGCCTTGGTGACGTTCTCGGCGGGCAGCGTACTGGTGACGGTGCCCAGCGCCGCGGAGGCGTCCGGCACGGCCGGGGCGGCGTTCGCGGCGCCCGCGCCGGCGGCGGCGAAAGCGGCGCCGAGAGCGGCGACGCCGAGGGTCTTGGCAGCAGACTGCTTCATTATGAATGCGTCCTTGGATGGGTGATGCGGGGATGTGAGCGGTCTAAAACCGTAAACACGCAAACCCGCTCTCCGCAAACATCGAAAAGCGGCCGAGTCATGGAGAAGAAGTGAAGACCCGGCCGCTTCCCACCCGCTCCGATCAGGCCTGATCTCCTACAGAACCGCTGGTGGAGGCAGTCTGCTGGAACAGCCATTCGGACTTCAGTTCTGCATATCCGGGCTTGATCACGTCATTGATCATGGCCAGTCGTTCATCGAAAGGAATGAATGCTGACTTCATGGCATTGACCGAGAACCACTGCAGGTCGTCGAGCGAATAACCGAACGCCTCGACAAGGTGCTCGAATTCCTGACTCATGCTCGTTCCCGACATCAGCCGATTGTCCGTGTTCACGGTCGCGCGGAAATGCAGGCGCCGCAGCAGCCCGATGGGGTGCGCCGCGTACGAGTCGGCGGCGCCGGTCTGGAGATTGGAACTGGGGCACAGCTCCAGCGGGATGCGCTTGTCCCGGACGTACGACGCGAGCCGCCCGAGCTGCACCGAGCCGTCCTCCCGCACCTCGATGTCGTCGATGATGCGCACGCCGTGCCCGAGCCGGTCGGCGCCGCACCACTGGAGGGCCTGCCAGATGGAGGGCAGGCCGAACGCCTCGCCGGCGTGGATCGTGAAGTGGTTGTTCTCGCGCTTGAGGTACTCGAAGGCGTCGAGGTGACGGGTGGGCGGGAACCCGGCCTCGGCACCCGCGATGTCGAAGCCGACGACGCCCAGGTCGCGGTAGCGGTTCGCGAGTTCCGCGATCTCCAGGGCACGGGCCGCGTGCCGCATCGCGGTCAGCAGGGCGCCGACCCGGATGCGGTGGCCGTTCTCCCGGGCCAGCCGCTCCCCTTCCCGGAAGCCCTCGTTGACCGCCTCGACGACCTCTTCGAGGCTGAGCCCGCCCTCCAGGTGCTGCTCGGGCGCGTACCGCACCTCGGCGTAGACGACCCCGTCCTCGGCGAGGTCCTCGGCGCACTCGGCGGCGACCCGCACCAGCGCCTCGCGGGTCTGCATGACGGCGCAGGTATGGGCGAAGGTCTCCAGGTACCGCTCCAGCGAACCGGAGTCGGCGGCCTCGCGGAACCAGAGCCCGAGCTTGCCGGGATCGGTCTCGGGGAGGTTGGAGTAGCCCGTTTCCCGGGCGAGTTCGACGATCGTGCCGGGGCGCAGTCCCCCGTCGAGATGGTCGTGCAGCAGGACCTTGGGCGCCCGGCGGATCTGTTCCGAGCTCGGGGTGTTCCGGATCTGGCTCGTCATTTTCGCACTCTAGCCCCTACGCGCGTAGATCTCCTGTTGTACGAATCCGTCGATACGTAACGGTGACCGTGCGGACGGGTGGCGTACACCCTTGCTTCTGACACTGTTCTGTCATGGCACAGCAAGCGACGCCGGTTCGCAGGGCCCGGCTGGGGAGGTCGCTCGGCCCTGAGCCGTCGGCGGTCAGCGGAGTTGTTCTGCTGCTGCCGGGCGGCGAGGAGACCTCGGCCCGCAGACCCTCCCCCATGTTGGCGACCGCCTCCGTACGCGCGTTGGGGCGCCGTCTGACCCGCGCGGGAAAGGCCGAAGGCCTCGTCGCCCACGTGGTGCACTACCGGGTCCGCGGCTGGAACGGCGGCGAGGCGCATCTCGCGGCCGACGCGTCCTGGGCCGCGGACGAGGTCGTCCGCCGCTACGGCGACGTCCCCGTGTGTCTGGCCGGCGTCGACATGGGCGGCCGGGCGGCGCTGCGCGCGGGCGGGCACGCGGCCGTCAACTCCGTGCTCGCGCTGGCACCCTGGCTGCCCGAGGAGGACGTCGCCGCGCCACCCGAACCGGTGAAACAGCTGGCCGGCCGGCGGGTGCTGATCGTGCACGGCACCAACGACGAGCGCACCGACCCGGAGCTGTCGTTCCGGCTCGCGGCGCGCGCCAAGAAGGCCAACCGCGACATCTGCCGCTTCGAGGTCCACTCCGACGGGCACGCGCTGCACCAGCACCGGCACGAAGTCCTGGCCCTCGCGCAGGACTTCGTGCTGGGCACGCTGTTCGGGCACACGTTCTCCCGCCCGGTCGAGGACGCGTTCGCCGCGCCGCCGCCCCTGGGCCTGCGGATGCCGCTGGCAGCGGGCTTCGGACAGTCGCTGCGGCGGTAGCGCGCGCGGGGTCCGCCGAGCGGCGGGCTCTCCCCGGCGAGCGGCTCCGGTGGCGGACTCCCCCGGCGAGCGGGCGGGGTCGGCGGGCGGCAGTGGGGCGGGCGGGGCATTGGGCAGCGGGGCGGGCGGGAAGCGGGTCGTAGGGACAGCGGGTTGACCGGGCAGTTGGCCGGACGGGCAGTGGGGTCGGACGGGCCGTGGGACCTGTCTGTGGTGGTCAGTCGGGCAGGAGGTGGCCGCGCCGGGACAGCAGGAACTTCTTGAAGGCGGCCACCGGCGGGGTGTCCGGGTGGCCGTCCAGCCAGGCGACACCGATCTCGCGCACGGCACGCGGGGCGGTGACCGTGAGCTCGACAACTCCCGGGCGGGCGACGGCCGGTGGCGGCAGCAGGGCGACCCCGAGCCCGGCGGCGACGAGCCCCCGGAGCGTCTCCGCCTCCTCCCCCTCGAACGCGATGCGCGGCCTGAACCCCGCTTCCTGGCACAGGTCGTCGGTGATCCGGCGCATCCCGTAGCCCGGTTCCAGGGTCACGAAGGTCTCGTCGGCCGCCTCGGCGAGACGGATGCGCTTACGGGCGGCGAGCGGGTGATCGGCCGGCACGACCAGACGGAGCTTCTGCTCGTCGAGCCGGCGGCCCACCAGATCGGGCGCGTCCGGCACCGGCGAGGTGAGGCACAGGTCCAACTCGCCCGAACGCAGCCGCTCCAGCATCGCCTCCCCGTAGTTCTGCACGAGGCTGAAGCGGACCCGCGGATGGTCGGCTCGGAAGGCGCGGATCAGGCCGGGCACCGTCTCCGAGCCCATGGTGTGCAGAAAGCCGAAGGCGACCTTGCCGGTGGCCGGGTCGGCGTCCGCGCGCACCGCGTCGGCGGCACGCTCGATCTCGGCGAGGGCCCCCTCCACGGAGGAGAGGAAGGTGCGGCCCGCGGGGGTCAGCGACACGGTCCGGCCGCGGCGTGTGAACAGGTCGACGCCCAGGTCCTGTTCGAGCCGGACCATGGCCCTGGACAGCGTCGACTGCGGGACCTGCATCTGCTGCGCGGCCCGGGTGACGTGCTCGGTGCGGGCCACGCCGGCGAAGTACGCGAGGCGCGGGGCGAGCAGCCTCGACAGGTGCGCGCTGTCTTCTGTGTCACTGAACGGTGACAGGTGAGCTTCTGACCTCTGCTGATGCGCCATGGGAACGATTATGGCGATTCCATGCATTGGACGGATGAAAGACGGGTCCTTAGGTTCGAGGCATGCCTTCCGCCAGTACCGAGGCGTCCACCACCGTGGGCGCCGCATCCTCCGTCCCTGTCACCGACTCCCGTATGGCCCCCGGTGGGCCCGGCTACCGCCGGATGAGCTTCGCCCTCTTCCTCGCGGGCGTCGCGACCTTCGCGCTCCTCTACTCCACCCAGGCCCTGCTCCCGCTGGTCTCCGCGGACTTCGGGGTGAGCGCGAGCGAGGCGAGCTGGACGGTGTCGGCCGCGACGGGCGGGCTGGCGCTCTTCGTCCTCCCGATGAGCGCCCTGTCGGAGCGCTTCGGGCGGCGTACGTTGATGACGGCGTCCCTGGCGGTGGCGGTCACCGTCGGTCTCCTGGTCCCCTTCGCGCCGTCGATCGGCGCGCTGGTGGCGCTGCGGGCGGTGCAGGGCGCGGCGCTGGCGGGGCTTCCGGCGTCGGCGACGGCGTATCTGGCGGAGGAGGTCCGCCCCAAGGCGCTGATCACCGCGATCGGTCTGTTCGTCGCGGGCAACAGTGTCGGAGGGATGAGCGGGCGGGTCATCACCGGCTGGGTCGCGCAGGAGTGGGGCTGGCGGGTGGCCGTCGGCACCATCGGGCTGATCGCCGTGGGCTGCGCGGTGGCCTTCCGGCTGCTGCTCCCGGCGCCGCGGCACTTCGCGCGGGGTTCGCTGCGGCCGCGGGTGCTGGCCCGCACGGTGCGCGACCATCTCGCGAACCCGCTGCTGTGCCGGCTGTACGCGATCGGCGCGCTGTTCATGACGGTGTTCGGCGGGGTCTACACGGTCATCGGCTACCGCCTCGGCGAGGCGCCGTTCTCCCTCCCCCAGGGCATCGTCGGCTCGATCTTCCTGGTCTACCTGGTCGGTACGGTGTCGGCGTCGACGGCGGGCCGTCTGGTCGGCCGGGTCGGACGCCGCGGCTCCCTCTACCTGGCGGGCGGCACCACGACCGCCGGTCTGCTCCTCTCCCTCGGGGACTCCCTGGCGCTGGTCCTGCTAGGCCTGGTCCTGATCACGGCGGGCTTCTTCGCGGGCCACGCGGTGGCGTCGTCGTCGGTGAGCCACACCGCGCGCGAGGGGCGGGCGCAGGCGTCGGCCCTCTACCAGTCCGCGTACTACGTCGGCTCCAGCGCCGGCAGCACGCTCGGCGCGGTCGCCTTCCACGCGGGGGGCTGGGCGGGCACGGTGACCATGGGGCTGTTCGCGGTTCTGGGCGTCGTCTCGATCACCCTGTTCGGCTCCCACGCGGCCCGCGCCGCCTCCCGCCGCGCGCCCGCCCTGGCCCACTGAGCCCGCAGCCCTCTCCGACACACCCCCTGCGAGCTGCGCCTTTCCCCGCTCCGCACGCCATTGTCAGTGGGCTGCGGTAGCTTCCGAAGTGCCGGCGCAACGACGCGCGGAACGGAACAGCCACAGGGGTGGGTTGGCTATGAGCGACGGTACGGCGACGACGGCAGACCTGGATGTCCGCCTGGAGAAGCACCGGGTCGAGCTGACCGGGTACTGCTACCGCATGCTCGGCTCGTCCTTCGAGGCCGAGGACGCGGTGCAGGACACGATGGTCCGCGCCTGGCGCAGCTACGACAAGTTCGAGGGCCGCTCCTCGATGCGGTCCTGGCTGTACCGGATCGCGACGAACGTGTGCCTGGACATGCTCAACGCGGGCAACCGAAGGGCTCGTCCGATGGATCTCACGGCCCCCTCGCCGCTCGCCCAGGCGGCGCTCACCCCCCGCCCGGACAACACCTGGCTGGAGCCGATGCCCGACGCGCGTGTGCTGCCGCCCGCGGCCGGTGACCCGGCGGAGGCGGCGGTCGCCAAGGAGTCGGTGCGGCTCGCCTTCATGGCGGCCCTCCAGCAGCTGCCGCCCAAGCAGCGGGCGGTGCTCATCCTGCGCGAGGTGCTCGCGTGGCGGGCGAGCGAGGTCGCCGAGCTGCTCGGCACCACGGTCGCGTCGGTCAACAGCGCGCTCCAGCGGGCCCGCGCCACCCTCGCCGAGTGCGAGGGGGCGGGCGCGGAGGCCGCCACCTCGGACCCGCTCGACGAGGAGCAGCAGAAGCTCCTGGAGCGCTATGTGGCGGCGTTCGAGGGGTACGACATGACGGCTCTGACGGCCCTCCTGCACGAGGACGCGATCATGACGATGCCGCCGTTCGACCTGTGGCTGCGCGGCACGGACGACATCACCGGTTTCATGACGACGCTGGGCGCCGCCTGCTCCGGATCGCGCCTGATCCCGGTCGAGGTCAACGGCCTGCCGGGCTTCGCCCAGTACAAGCCGGACGAGGAAGCGGGCGGCTACACGCCCTGGGCGGTGCAGGCGCTGGAGATCTCAAAGGGCCGTATCACCGGGTTCCACTGTTTCCTGGACACGGCCCGCTGGTTCCCGCTCTTCGGGCTCCCGCTCCACCTCGACGGACCCGAAGGAACCGAAGGCCCCGGAGCCGTCGGCGCCCACGGAATCGCGGGAGCCGGAGCCGTCGGAGGTCTCGAAGCGGAGGCCGACCAGGTCGAGTAGGGCGCGCAGGGCCGGGTCCGGGTCGCGCAGGCGTATCCGGCCTCCGGCCCGGCGGGCCGCCAGCTCCAGTCTCGCCAGGGCGTCGACGGCGGCGAGGCCCGGCGGCCCCAGGCCTCCGACATCGCAGACCACGACCCCGGCCCCGGTCACCCCGAGGAGTGCGCGGACGTCGTCACAGAGCCGGGGCACCTCGTCCCGGGTGACGAGTCCTGGCAGCACGAGTACGGCGGGTGTCGCGGAATCCACAGTCAGTAGACCGGCCGCGGGCGCGGAACTCATCGCGGGCGGCGCGGAGGATCACATTGACCTGCGCCCGCTCCTCCCCGTTGGGTTGGATGCATGCCCCATGAACCAGTTCCGCCCGCGATATCCGACGGCCTCCTCCGCGCCGAGGAGGTGCCGTGCAAGGGGTGTTGACGGGCTTCGCGGTCATCGCCGTCGTCATCGGCGTCGGGTACGTCATCGGACGGCGGGGCCACCTCGGGGACAACGGGCGGGAGGTGCTGACGAAGCTCGCCTTCCACGTGGCGTCGCCCGCGCTGCTGTTCACGACGCTCGCGCAGGCCGACCTGTCGGTCATCTTCTCCAGCCGGCTGCTGGTCACGGCGATGAGCACGGCCGCTGCGGCCGGGGTGTTCGTCGCGGTGGGGGCCGTACGCCGCTGGGGCCTCGGCCGGACGACGATCGGCGCGCTCTGCTCCAGTTACGTCAACTCCGGCAACCTCGGTATCCCGATCGCCGTGTACGTGCTGGGCGATGCCTCGCTGGTGGCACCGGTGCTGCTGTTCCAGCAGATCATGGTCACGCCGATCGCCCTGACCGTCCTCGACCTGTCCGGGGCGGGCGAGAAGGGTCCGCTGTGGCGGCGGCTGATCACACCCCTGCGCAATCCCATCGCGGTCGGTTCGCTGAGCGGCGTCGCGGTGTCGGCGACCGGTCTGACCGTGCCGGACCCGATTCTGGATCCGCTCCAGCTGATCGGCGGCATGTCGGTGCCCGCGGTGCTGCTGGCGTTCGGGATCTCGCTGTGCGGCAGCAGCCTGCCGGGCCGCGGCTCGGACCGGGGTCCGGTGCTGCTGTCCGTCGTGCTGAAGTCGGTGGGCCAGCCGCTGGCCGCCTGGGCGCCGGCCGTCGGCGTGTTCGGTCTGCGCGGCGCGCCGCTGCTCGACGTGGTGGTCACCTCGGCCCTGCCCGCCGCGCAGAACCTGTTCACGTACGCCTCGCGCTACCGGGTCGGCGAGACCCTGGCCCGCGAGTCGATCCTGCTCTCGACGATCCTGGCCGTGCCGGTGCTCGTGGTGATCGCGGCCGTGCTCGGGTGAGACGCGACGGGG
>NZ_JBHWVI010000099.1:0-29945 GCF_042737005.1 Streptomyces sp. NPDC060027 | reverse complement strand
CCGGAGAAGCCGAGGATCGGCTTCTCCGGCGTTCGACGGAGCGACTTCGGTCAGGCGGAAGCCGGCGGATAGAGCGAGCGTGGCAGCTGGGACGCGGCTGCCGCGTCCAGGAGCCACAGGGTGCGGGAGCGGCCCCGGGCTCCGGCGGCCGGGGCCTGGATCTCGCCCGCGCCGGACAGGGCGATGGCGGCCGCCTGCGCCTTGTCCTCGCCGGCCGCGAGCAGCCACACCTCGCGGGCGGAGCGGATCGCGGGCAGGGTCAGCGAGATCCGGGTCGGCGGCGGCTTGGGCGCTCCGTGCACGCCGACCACCGTCCGCTCCGTCTCCCGCACCGCGGGCAGCTCCGGGAAGAGCGAGGCCACGTGGGTGTCCGGACCGACGCCGAGCATCAGGACGTCGAAGGCGGGAACCGAACCGTGGTTCTCCGGCCCGGCGGCCTTGGCGAGCTCCGCCGCGTACGCCTCCGCCGCCGCCTCCACATCGACGCCGTACGGACCGTCGGACGCCGGCATCGCGTGCACCCGCGCCGGATCCAGCGGCACCGCGTCGAGCAGGGCCGCGCGGGCCTGTGTGTCGTTGCGGTCGGGGTCGCCCTCGGGGAGGTAACGCTCGTCGCCCCACCACAGGTCGAGACGCGCCCAGTCGATGGCGTCCCGGGCGGGCGCGGACGCGAGCGCCGCGAGGAGCCCGTTGCCGTTGCGCCCGCCGGTGAGCACGATCGAGGCGTAGCCGCGCGAGGCCTGCGCGTCCACGATCTTCGTGATCAGCCGAGCCGCCGCGGCCTCGGCCATCAGTTCCTTGTCGCGGTGGACGACGAGCTGCGGAGTGTTCACTCGGCGGCCGCCCTGTCCGCCGCCTTCTTGGCAAGCGCCGCGGCCACCCCCGCGGGGGAGTCCTTCGCGGCCGGCGCCGCCTTCGTGGCGGTCGCGGTACCGCCCGAGGACCCGCCCCCGGCGGTGTCCGCCGCGGCGTTCAGCCGGTCCACGCCGTAGCGCAGCGCCGAGGCGTAGGTGTCGTCCGGGTCGAGGCGGCGCAGCTCCTCCGCCATCAGCTCGGCCGTGTCGCGGCGCTTGAGCGCCACCGCGCGGTCGGGCTGACCCTGGATGGACAGCGTCGCGAGCGTGCCGTCGGCGCGGTCCAGGACGATCGGGCCGCAGTTCGTGTCCAGCCGGACCGCGGTGAGGCCGGGGCCCGAGGACAGCGAGCGCTTGACGGGGACGTCCAGCCGGTCCGCGAGCCACATCGCGAGCAGCTCGCAGCTCGGGTTGAACTCCTCGCCCTCCACCTCGACCGCGTCCACGTCGCAGGTGACCTGGTCCAGGGCCGCGGCCAGCATCGAACGCCAGGGGGTGATGCGGGTCCACGACAGGTCCGTGTCGCCGGGGGTGTAGGCGTCGGCGCGGGCGTCGAGCTCCCGCACCGGGGCCTCGGCGGCGTAGGTGTCGGTCACGCGGCGCTGGGCGAGCGAGCCGAGCGGGTCCTTCGCCGGGTCGAGCGGCGCGTTCACCGGCCACCAGACGACGACGGGCGCGTCCGGCAGCAGCAGCGGCAGGACGACCGACTGGGCGTGGTCGATCACCTCGCCGTACAGGCGCAGCACCACCGTCTCGCCGGTGCCGGCCTCCGCCCCGAGCCGCACCTCGGCGTCGAGACGCGACTTCGTGCGGTCGCGGGGCGAGCGGGAGACACGCTTGATGACCACGAGGGTGCGCGAGGGGTGCTCGCGCGAGGCCTCGTTGGCGGCCTTCAGGGCGTCGTAGGCGTTCTCCTCGTCGGTGACGATGACGAGGGTGAGCACCATGCCGACGGCGGGGGTGCCGATGGCGCGGCGGCCCTGCACGAGCGCCTTGTTGATCTTGCTGGCCGTGGTGTCCGTGAGATCGGTCTTCATGGGCGACGCCAGCTCCGTCCGTCTCGCTCGAGCATTTCGTCGGCCTCGACGGGACCCCAGGTGCCCGAGGCGTACTGCGCGGGCTTGCCGTGCTTGTCCCAGTAGCGCTCGATCGGGTCGAGGATCTTCCAGGACAGCTCGACCTCCTCGGTGCGCGGGAAGAGGTTCGAGTCGCCGAGCAGCACGTCGAGGATCAGACGCTCGTACGCCTCCGGGCTGGACTCGGTGAACGACTCGCCGTAGGCGAAGTCCATCGAGACGTCCCGGATCTCCATGGAGGTGCCCGGCACCTTGGAGCCGAAGCGGACCGTGACACCCTCGTCGGGCTGGACGCGGAAGACGATCGCGTTCTGGCCCAGCTCCTCCGTCGCCGTGTGGTCGAACGGGGAGTGCGGGGCGCGCTGGAAGACGACCGCGATCTCGGTGACGCGGCGGCCCAGGCGCTTGCCGGTACGCAGGTAGAACGGGACTCCCGCCCAGCGGCGGTTGTCCACCTCCACCTTGATCGCGGCGAAGGTGTCGGTCTTCGACTTGGGGTCGATGCCGTCTTCCTGGAGGTAGCCGACGACCTTCTCGCCGCCCTGCCACCCCTCCGCGTACTGGCCGCGGACCGTGCTCTTGCCCAGGTCCTTCGGCAGCCTGGTCGCGCCGAGCACCTTGGTCTTCTCCGCGGCGAGCGCGTCCGCGTCGAAGGACGAGGGCTCCTCCATGGCGGTCAGCGCCATCAGCTGGAGCAGGTGGTTCTGGATGACGTCACGGGCGGCGCCGATGCCGTCGTAGTAGCCGGCCCGGCCGCCGATGCCGATGTCCTCGGCCATGGTGATCTGCACGTGGTCGACGAAGGACCGGTTCCAGATCGGCTCGAACATCGTGTTGGCGAAGCGCAGGGCCAGGATGTTCTGGACCGTCTCCTTGCCCAGGTAGTGGTCGATGCGGAAGACCTGGTCCGGGGCGAAGACCTCGTGGACGATCGCGTTGAGATCCTCGGCCGACTCCAGGTCGTGGCCGAAGGGCTTCTCGATCACCGCGCGGCGCCAGGAGCCGTTCGACTGGTCGGCCAGCTTGTGCTTCTTCAGCTGCTGGATGACCACCGGGAACGCGGACGGCGGCACGGACAGGTAGAAGGCGAAGTTGCCGCCCGTGCCCTGTGCCTTGTCCAGCTCGTCGATGGTGGAGCGCAGCCGGTCGAAGGCGTCGTCGTCGTCGAAGGTGCCCTGGACGAACCGCATGCCCTGGACGAGCTGCTGCCAGACCTCCTCGCGGAAGGGCGTACGGGCGTGCTCCTTGACCGCGTCGTGGACCTCCTGGGCGAAGTCCTCGTGGGCCCACTCGCGACGGGCGAAGCCGACGAGCGAGAAGCCCGGCGGCAGCAACCCCCGGTTGGCGAGGTCGTACACGGCGGGCATCAGCTTTTTGC
Organism: Streptomyces sp. NPDC060027; assembly: GCF_042737005.1. Taxonomy (NCBI): domain Bacteria; kingdom Bacillati; phylum Actinomycetota; class Actinomycetes; order Kitasatosporales; family Streptomycetaceae; genus Streptomyces; species Streptomyces sp. NPDC060027. The sequence goes on along the minus strand of NZ_JBHWVI010000099.1, from coordinate 26,637 downwards.
GTGACAAATCGCCCGTGACGCCGAAGATGACCAGGCCCGACGGCCCCGCGATACGCGGGAGCCGTCGGTCTGCGGGGTCACGCAGCGGGTTGCTGCTCGACAAGATTTCAGCCCTCCGAAGGGGCGAGGCGCTGGAGCTCCGCCTCGGTCGACTTGAGCAGGTCGTTCCAGGAGGACTCGAACTTGTCGACGCCCTCGTCCTCGAGGAGCTGGACCACGTCGTCGTACGCGATCCCGAGCTTCTCGACGGCGTCGAGTTCGGCGCGGGACTGCTCGTACGTGCCGGCGATGGTGTTGCCGGTGATCTGCCCGTGGTCCTCGGTGGCCTCGAGCGTGGCTTCCGGCATGGTGTTCACGGTGTTCGGCGCGACCAGGTCGTCGACGTACAGGGTGTCCTTGTACGCCGGGTCCTTGACGCCGGTCGAGGCCCACAGCGGACGCTGCTTGTTGGCCTGCGCCCGGTCGAGGGCGGCCCAGCGGTCGGAGGAGAAGACCTCCTCGTACGCCTCGTAGGCGAGCCGGGCGTTGGCGAGGCCCGCCTTGCCGCGGGCGGCCTTGGCCTCGGGGGTGCCGAGCGCGTCGAGCCGCTTGTCGATCTCGGTGTCCACCCGGGACACGAAGAAGGACGCCACGGAGTGGATCTTCGAGAGGTCCAGGCCGCGCTCCTTGGCCTTCTCCAGGCCGGCGAGGAAGGCGTCCATGACCTCGCGGTAGCGCGCGAGCGAGAAGATCAGCGTGACGTTGACGCTGATGCCGAGGCCGATGACCTCGGTGATCGCCGACAGACCCGCCTTGGTGGCCGGGATCTTGATCAGAGTGTTCGGGCGGTCCACCAGCCACGCCAGCTGCTTGGCCTCGGCGATGGTCGCCGTGGTGTTGTGCGCCAGGCGCGGGTCGACCTCGATCGAGACCCGGCCGTCCTGGCCGCCGGTCGCGTCGAAGACGGGGCGCAGGATGTCGGCGGCGTCGCGGACGTCCGCCGTGGTGATCATGCGGATGGCCTCTTCGACCGTGACCTTGCGGGCGGCGAGTTCGGTGACCTGCTGCTCGTAACCGTCTCCGCTGCTGATCGCCTTCTGGAAGATCGACGGATTGGTGGTGACGCCCACGACGTGCTGCTGGTCGATCAGTTCGGCGAGGTTGCCGGACGTGATCCGCTTGCGCGACAGGTCGTCCAGCCAGATCGCGACGCCTTCCTCGGAGAGGCGCTTGAGTGCGTCTGTCATGGAAATTCCATCTCCTACGTGTCGTTTGTCAGCGTCAGCTCTGGGCTGCGGCGATCGATTCCCGGGCGGCGTCGGCGACGTTCTCGGCAGTGAAACCGAATTCGGCGAACAGCGTCTTGGCGTCCGCGGAAGCGCCGAAGTGCTCCAGCGAAACAATGCGTCCGGCGTCCCCGACGAATCGGTGCCAGGTGAGACCGATTCCCGCCTCGACCGAGACGCGGGCCTTCACCGACGGCGGCAGGACGCTGTCCCGGTACCCCTGGTCCTGCTCGTCGAACCACTCCACGCACGGCATGGACACGACCCGCGTGGGGATGCCCGCGGCCTGGAGCTGCTCGCGCGCCTCGACGGCCACGTGCACCTCGGAGCCGGTGCCGATGAGGATGACCTCGGGCGAGCCGCCCTCGGCCTCGAACAGCACGTAACCGCCCTTGGCGGCGTCCTCGTTCGACTCGTACGTCGGCACGCCCTGGCGGGTCAGCGCGAGACCGTGCGGGGCACCCTTGCCGAACACCTTGGTGTAGCGCTTGAGGATCTCGCGCCAGGCGATCGCCGTCTCGTTGGCGTCCGCGGGACGGACGACGTTGAGGCCGGGGATGGCGCGCAGCGAGGCGAGGTGCTCGACCGGCTGGTGCGTCGGACCGTCCTCGCCGAGGCCGACCGAGTCGTGCGTCCAGACGTAGGTCACCGGCAGGTGCATCAGGGCCGACAGGCGGACCGAGTTGCGCATGTAGTCGGAGAACACCAGGAAGGTGCCGCCGTAGACGCGGGTGTTGCCGTGCAGCGTGATGCCGTTCATCTCGGCGGCCATGGAGTGCTCGCGGATGCCGAAGTGGATCGTGCGGCCGTACGGGTCCGCCTCCGGCAGCGGGTTGTCCGCCGGGAGGAAGGAGCTGTTCTTGTCGATCGTGGTGTTGTTCGAGCCGGCCAGGTCGGCGGAGCCGCCCCACAGCTCGGGGATGACCGCGCCGAGGGCCTGCAGCACCTTGCCGGACGCGGCACGGGTGGCGACGCCCTTGCCCGCCTCGAAGACCGGGAGCTTCTCCTCCCAGCCGGCCGGCAGCTCGGTCGCGGCGATGCGGTCGTACTCGGCGGCGCGCTCCGGGTTGGCGGTGCGCCAGGCGGCGTACCCCTTCTCCCACTCGGCCTTGGCCTGGGCACCCCGGTCCAGGGCCTGGCGGGTGTGGGCCAGCACCTCGGCGGCGACGTCGAAGGACTTCTCCGGGTCGAAGCCGAGAACGCGCTTGGTGGCCGCGACCTCGTCGTCGCCGAGCGCCGAGCCGTGCGCGGCCTCGGTGTTCTGCGCGTTCGGGGCGGGCCAGGCGATGATCGAGCGCATCGCGATGAACGACGGCTTGTCCGTCACCTTCTTCGCGGCCTCGATGGCGTTGTAGATGGCGTGCGGGTCGAGGTCGCCGTCCGGCTTCGGGGCGACGCGCTGCACATGCCAGCCGTAGGCCTCGTAGCGCTTGGCCGTGTCCTCGGAGACCGCGGTCTCGGTGTCGCCCTCGATCGAGATGTGGTTGTCGTCCCACAGCAGGACCAGGTTGCCGAGCTTCTGGTGCCCGGCCATGGAGGAGGCCTCCGCGGAGATGCCCTCCTGGAGACAGCCGTCACCGGCGATCGCGTAGATGAAGTGGTCGAACGGGGACTCGCCCTGCGGCGCGTCCGGGTCGAACAGGCCACGCTCGTAGCGGGCGGCCATCGCCATGCCCACCGCGTTGGCGACACCCTGGCCGAGCGGACCGGTCGTGGTCTCCACGCCGGGGGTGTGACCGTACTCGGGGTGCCCGGGGGTCCTGCTGCCCCAGGTCCGGAAGGACTCCAGGTCCGCCAGCTCCAGGCCGAACCCGGCCAGGTAGAGCTGGGTGTAGAGGGTCAGGGACGAGTGGCCGGCGGACAGCACGAAGCGGTCGCGTCCAACCCAGTCGGTGTCCGCCGGGTCGTGCCGCATCACCTTCTGGAAGAGGGTGTACGCGGCGGGCGCCAGGCTCATGGCCGTACCGGGATGGCCGTTGCCGACCTTCTGTACGGCATCGGCGGCCAGGACGCGGGCGGTGTCGACGGCCCGCTGGTCCAACTCGGTCCACTCGAGGTCTGTTGTGGTCGGCTTGGTGCTCACCCTGGGTCAGGGCTCCTCTCCACATGTCACACATGTCGAATTGCCGGTGCACTGGGCGCCCCGGCCGTTGTCGAGCCTACCCCCGTAAGTACGTGCGTTTTTTCGAGTCATTCCAGACTGCCGGGACTCGTCGGGATCCGCCTCCCGACTGGGACGTTCCGTGTTCGACACGTGAATACGGAGCCGCTCGTCCGAGTGCTCAATCGAGTGGCGACCGGCTCTTTGAGCGGCGCCGCTCAACACGAGCACACCCCCGCGAATGCCGGGGTCTGGGCAACGTCTACAGTGGCGTGGTACGCGCGAGCTTTACGGGGAATTCACACCCGGGGCTTGCTGGGATGTCTCTGTCAGGGGTGTGCGTGACGGCCGTCGAATCCCGTCCAGCCGGTGTGCTCGGGACGAGCAGCAGCCGGGGCCAGCGGCCGTTCGGGGCCCGTGTCAAGGCGTTCGTGGCGCTGACCAAGCCGCGGATCATCGAACTGCTGCTGATCACCACCGTTCCGGTGATGTTCCTGGCCGAGCAGGGCGTGCCCGACCTGAAGCTGGTGCTCCTCACCTGCCTCGGCGGCTTCCTGTCCGCGGGCGGCGCCAACGCGCTGAACATGTACATCGACCGCGACATCGACGCCCTCATGGAGCGCACCTCGCAGCGCCCGCTGGTCACCGGCATGGTCAGCCCCCGTGAGTGCCTGGCCTTCGGCATCGCCCTGGCCGTCGTGTCGACCCTGCTGTTCGGTCTCGCCGTCAACTGGCTGTCCGCCTGGCTGTCGCTCGGAGCGCTCCTCTTCTACGTCGTCGTCTACACGATGATCCTCAAACGCCGTACCTCGCAGAACATCGTGTGGGGCGGCATCGCCGGCTGTCTGCCCGTGCTCATCGGCTGGTCGTCCGTCACGAACTCCATGTCGTGGGCGCCGGTCGTCCTCTTCCTCGTCATGTTCTTCTGGACGCCGCCGCACTACTGGCCGCTGTCCATGAAGGTGCGCGAGGACTACGCGCGCGTGGGCGTGCCGATGCTGCCGGTCGTCGCGAGCAACAAGGTGGTCGCCCGCCAGATCGTCATCTACAGCTGGGTGATGGTCGCGGTCTCGCTGCTGCTCACCCCGCTCGGCTACACGGGCTGGTTCTACACCGCGGTCGCGCTCGGCGCGGGCGGGTTCTGGCTGTGGGAGGCGCACGGCCTGCAGAACCGTGCCAAGGCCGAGGTGACGGGCGGCAAGCTCAAGGAGATGCGGCTGTTCCACTGGTCGATCACCTATGTGTCGATCCTCTTCGTGGCCGTCGCGGTGGACCCCTTCCTCCGTTAGGCACCGCTTGCCGATCCGCTTGCCGCTTGCCGCTTGCCGGTGGGGGTGCCCGCTGCCCGAGAACCCCGGGAAGCGTGGTCAAGGCCACGCACCCCTCCCGTCGCCGACCGATCTACCCGTCGGTAGCATCCTGCCCATGGCAGACACCCAGCAGATCGACGAGACCCCCGGCGCCGTCCAGGACCCCAAGGCCGAGCGCGCCGCAGCCAAGCTCGCCCACCGGATCGCCGCCTTCTCCAAGGAGCACGGCGGGGCCGAGGCGCAGGTCGCCTACATCGGGCAGCGCGGCGCCCGCATCGTGCTCGTCGGCGAGGACGGCGGCTGGGGCGACCTCGTGGCGGAGAGCTACGAGATCGCCGAGAGCGCCGTGACGAAGGCCGGGATCACCGTTCACGAGGCGTTCGACGGCGAGTTCGCGGCCAAGGTGAAGACGGGCCCGTACGAGTGGAAGCGCATGGCGGGCATCCAGGTCGGAGGACCCTCGAACGGCTGACGCTCTCCGACGTGCGACGGGTCACCCGTCGCACGGACGGCCGACAATCATCGGCTGTTCGCACGGGGTGTGCGGGACCAACACCTGACACCCGGCTCAACCGTTAGGACCTGAAACGGAACGGTCCAGTCGCGGGGAGTCCGGATGATCGAAACGCCGTCCCTGGTGGACCAGTACTGCCACGGCGTACTGCGGACGGAGCTGGGCCTCGGCACGTTCGAGGCCCACCTCGCCAGAACCGAGGGGCCTCCGGCCCCCGGCACCACCTTCTTCGACACCCAGACCGGGTTCGCCGTACGACGCTGGTGTCCTCCCCTGCTCGGGCTCGAACCGCACTGCACGCCCGCCCGCTATCTGGCCCGGCGCCGCGAACTCGGCGTACTGGAGTCGGGCCGCAGACTGCTGCGCGGCAGCGGCATCACCACGTATCTCGTCGACACCGGGCTGCCCGGCGACCTGACCGGGCCGGACGAGATGGCCTCCACGGGAGCCGCCGGGGCACACGAGATCGTCCGTCTGGAACTGCTCGCCGAACAGGTCGCCGACACCTCCGGAACGGTCGAGTCCTTTCTCGCCAATCTCGCCGAGTCCGTCCACGGGGCCGCCGCGACCGCCGTGGCCTTCACCTCCGTGGCGGGCGCGCGGCACGGCCTGGCACTGGCGCCCGAGCCGCCGGGGCCCGGGGAGGTACGGGGCGCGGCGGGCCGGTGGCTGGCGGGCCGCCGGGTGGGCGGCACACTCACCGACCCCGTCCTGCTCCGCCATCTGCTGTGGATCGCCGTCGCGTCCGGCCTGCCCCTCCAGCTGCACGCCGGACTCGGCGAGCCCGGCCTGCGCATCGACCGCACCGACCCCGTCCTGTTCACCGACTTCGCCCGCGCCACGGCCGGCCTCGGCACCGACCTGGTCCTCCTGCACGGCTACCCGTACCACCGGCACGCGGCCCACCTCGCCGGAGTCTTCCCGCACGTGTACGCCGACCTGGGCGCCGCCCTCGTCCGCACCGGCGCGCGGGCGGCGGCCGTCCTCGCCGAGATCCTGGAACTGGCCCCCTTCGGCAAGCTCCTCTTCTCCAGCGGAGCCCATGGCCTGCCCGAACTCCATGTGATCGGAGCACGCCTATTCCGCGAGGCGCTCGCACGGGTGCTCGGCAACTGGGTCGCCGAAGGGGCCTGGTCGCTGGCCGACGCGCAGCGGGTCGCGGCTCTGATCGCGGCGGGGAACGCACGGCGGGTGTACGCGCTGGAGTGAGACGACGGCCCTCGCCCCGCTCCCCGCGCTCGGGCCACGCGCGCGTGAGCGCCGATTTCGCCGGTTCGGGAGCTACGCGCGCGTGAGCGCCGATTGCGTCGCGGGACCCGGCAGGTCCGCCACGACCTCCGGACGCTCGCGCAGGGCCAGCAGGACGCGCATTACCCCGATCCACACCAGGCAGGAGCCGAGCATGTGCAGGGCGACCAGAGCCTCGGGCAGGTCGGTGAAGTACTGGACGTAGCCGATGACGCCCTGGGACAGCAGGACCAGGAACAGGTCACGCGTGCGCCGCAGGGGACCGCTGGGAGCGTCCACCGCCTTGAGGACGAACCAGAGGGCGAAGGTCAGCGTGACGACGATCCAGGCCAGCACGGCGTGCAGCTTGGTGACGTTCTCCCAGCTGACGGCCATGCGGGCGACCTCACTGGAGTCGCCCGCGTGCGGGCCGGCACCGGTGACGACCGTGCCGACCGCGATGAGCAGGACGGCGGCGGCGACCAGGAACCACACGAGCTGCTGCACCGACTTGCCGACGAGCGGACGCGGGGCCGCGTCGCCCTCGCGGGTGCGCCGCCACAGGAGTGCGGCGACGGTGATGAGCGCGGTGGAGAGCAGGAAGTGGGCGGCGACCGTGTAGGGGTTCAGGCCGACCAGGACGACGATGCCGCCGAGGATCGCGTTGCTCATGACGATCCAGAACTGGGCCCAGCCCAGCCGGGTGAGGCCCCGGCGCCAGGGCTTCTGCGAGCGGGCGGCGATGATCGCCCACCCGACGGCGGCGCACAGGACGTACGTCAGCATGCGGTTGCCGAACTCGATGGCGCCGTGGAAGCCCATCGCGCTCGTCGCCGTCAGCGAGTCGTCGGTGCACTTGGGCCAGGTCGGGCAGCCGAGGCCGGAGCCGGTGAGCCGCACGGCACCGCCGGTGACGACGATGACGACCGCCATGACGAGCGCGGACAGGGCCGCGCGCTGCACCGTCCGGGATGTCGGGGTCCAGCGTTCGGCGATGAAGGCGAGGGGGTTGCGCACCGCGCTGAGGGCGTCGGCTCGGGTCAGGTTCGGCACGCGCACCATCGTAGGGGGCCGCTTGTGCACGCTTTCACGAGGGTCCGTCCCGCGGCAGTGCGTTCGGTCACTCCCAGCGGAAGAACCGGCCGGCCGCGCCGAGCCCCGCGACCGCCCAGGCGGCCAGGATCCCGAGGTCGGCCCAGGGCATCCCGGCGCCGTGCTGGAGCACGTCCCGCAGTCCGTCGGAGAGCGCCGAGATGGGCAGCAGACCGAGAACGTCCTGGACTCCCGCGGGGAACTTGTCCATCGGCACGATCACCCCGCCGCCGACCAGGAACAGCAGGAAGACCAGGTTGGCGGCGGCCAGCGTCGCCTCGGCCCTCAGCGTGCCCGCCATGAGCAGGCCGAGTCCGGAGAAGGCCGCGGTGCCGAGGATCAGCAGGAGCAGGACGGCGAGCGGGCTGCCGTGCGGCGACCAGCCCAGCGCGAAGGCGATCACGGTCAGCAGGATCACCTGAAGGATCTCCGTGACCAGGACCGACGCCGTCTTCGCGGTCATCAGGCCCCAGCGGGGGAGCGGGGAGGCGGCCAGCCGCTTCAGGACGCCGTAGCGGCGCTCGAAGCCCGTGGCGATCGCCTGGCCGGTGAACGCCGTCGACATCACGGCGAGCGCCAGGATGCCCGGCGCGAGGAAGTCGACCGCCTCGCCCTTTCCGGTGTCGATGATGTCGACCGAGCTGAACAGGACGAGCAGGAGCGTCGGGATGATGACCGTGAGGAGGAGCTGTTCGCCGTTGCGGAGCAGCATCTTCGTCTCGAGCGCGGCCTGCGCGCCGATCATGCGGGGCAGCGGGGCGGCACCCGGCTTCGGGGTGTACGCGCCGGCGGTGGTCACGGACCCAGCTCCTTGCCGGTCGGTTCCAAGCTGTGCCTGCGTCATCAGCGCAGCTCCTTGCCGGTCGGTTCGAGGCTGTGCCCTTCCGGGGGGCAACCCCCGGACCCCCGGCCGGTCTGCTGTCGAGCCTCGTTCATCAGCGCAGCTCCTTGCCGGTCAGTTCGAGAAAGACGTCTTCCAGGGTGTGGCGTTCGACCGAGATCTTCTCCGGCATCACGCCGTGCTGGGCGCACCAGGACGTGACCGTCGCCAGCAGCTGCGGGTCGACCTTGCCGCCCACGCGGTAGGCCCCCGGTGTCAGCTCGGCCGCCGTGCAGTCCGCCGGGAGGGCCTTCAGCAGGGAGTTCACGTCGAGCCCGGGGCGACCGCTGAAGCGCAGCGTGTTCTCGGCGCCGCCGCGGCACAGCTCCTCGGGGGAGCCCTGGGCGATGACCTTGCCGGCGTCGATGATCGCGACGTCGTCGGCGAGCTGCTCGGCCTCGTCCATGTAGTGCGTGGTGAGGATCACGGAGACGCCGTCGGAACGCAGGTCGCGGACCAGGTCCCAGGTGGCGCGGCGGGCCTGCGGGTCGAGGCCGGCGGTCGGCTCGTCGAGGAAGACCAGCTCGGGGCGGCCGACGACCGCCAGGGCGAGCGCGAGGCGCTGCTGCTGGCCGCCCGACAGACGCCGGTATGTCGTCCGGCCGCAGCCTCCCAGGCCGAGCCGCTCGATGAGCGCGTCGACGTCCAGGGGATGGGCGTGCAGTTTCGCGACGTGGCGGAGCATCTCGTCCGCCCGGGCGCCCGAGTAGACGCCGCCGGACTGGAGCATCACGCCGATACGGGTGTGCAGCTCCCCGGACTGTCTCACCGGGTCGAGGCCCAGGACGCGCACCGTGCCGGAGTCCGGCTTCCGGTACCCCTCGCAGGTCTCGATCGTGGTCGTCTTGCCGGCGCCGTTGGGTCCGAGTACGGCGGTGATGCCCGCCGTGGCCACCAGGTCGAGGCCGTCCACCGCGGTCTTCGTGCCGTACCGCTTCACCAGGGCCTGGACCTGGACCACGGGCTCGCTTCGCATGAGGCGCAAGTCTAGGGACGTCCGCGCGTCCCGGAACCGCCGGGGGCCGCATCCACGTACAGGTCCCGCGGCCGGTGCAGCGGCAGCCACCGCTCCGCGTACGCCACCGCGTCGGCCACCGGGAACAGCCGCGCCCGGGCCGCGCCCACGGTGCCCCGTACGACGGGACGGTCCCGCTCGAAGTCGGCGCCCAGCTCCTCGAACAGGTCGGAGGTGATCGACACCTCCCGGACCTTCTCCCAGCCCGTCGGGGACGGCCGTCCGACCTCGACGACAGGCGAGGGGACGCGGTATTCGGCCAGGTGGAAGCTGGTGCAGGTGCTGTAGCCCGCGCCGAGCAGCAGGACGCGGGCGCCGCCGGCCTCCAGACGGGCCAGCGGGCTGCGCTCGCCGAGGCGGCAGTCGGGCGCGTGCCCGTCCACGACCGCCGCCGCGCGCGGGCCGAGCGCCGCGAAGGAGGTCTCCGGGTGCGCGCTGCGCCGGGCGCCGGGCCAGGTGCGGACGGTCTCGGGTATCACGCCGACGCCGCGGGAGGGCGTCACGCGGGGGTCGTAGGGGGGCATGGTCGCCCGGATGGTCGGCCACCACTCCTCCGGCACCGGCGGACGGCTCCACAGCGCCGGATCGGAGAGGTCGCCGGACTGGGTCGGCACCACCAGGGTGCCGTGCGGACCGAGTGCGTCGAGCAGTCCCTGGACAACGGCCACGGGGCCGCCGTTCACCCAGCCGAGGGCGCTGAGCGAGGAGTGCACAAGAAGCGTTTCCCCGGTTTGTACGCCCAGCGCGCGCAGGTCCCCGGCGAGGGTGTCCCGGGTGACGAGTGGGCCGGTCGGAGGGGGTGTCGGCATGGTTCCGCAGTGTCCCCGAGAGCGTGCCCGGACGCCACCGAATTGATCGATCAAAGATCGTTTGCGCAGGTCACGTTAGGTATACCTAAGTGATGCAGTGCACCGATCACTCCGGAGGGCGCGGCTTGTCAGGGCCTGAGGAATTACGCAACAATGGCGTTGTGAAATACGTTGGCGAGGCTCGGGAGACCCCCGCGGGGGCCCCGCAGGAGGAACTCGCGACCGGTGAGCGCTCGACGCGCAACCGGGTCGCGCGGTCCATCCTGGACCACGGCCCGTCGACCGTGGCCGACCTCGCGGGCCGGCTGGGGCTGACCCAGGCCGCCGTACGGCGTCATCTCGACGCGCTCGTCGGCGACGACGTCGTGGAAGCACGTGAGCAGCGGGTCTACGGAGCACGCACGCGTGGCCGTCCCGCAAAGGTGTTCGCCCTGACCGACTGCGGCCGGGACGCCTTCGACCAGTCCTACGACAAGCTCGCCGAGGACGCACTGCGCTGGATCGCCGAGCGCGAGGGCGGCGACGAGGCGGTCCTCTCCTTCGCCCGCGCCCGGATCGCCGCGCAGGCCGGGGCGTACCGCGCGGCCATCGAGGCCGCGTCCCCCGAGGAGCGCACGGAAGCACTGGCCAAGGCCCTGAGTGCCGACGGGTACGCTGCCACGGCGCGCAGCGCACCGGTCGGCGAACAGCTCTGCCAGCACCACTGCCCGGTCGCCCACGTCGCCGAGCGGTTCCCGCAGCTGTGCGAGGCGGAGACGGAGTTCTTCTCCCAGCTGCTCGGCACGCACGTCCAGCGGCTGGCCACCATCGCCCACGGCGACGGGGTGTGCACGACGTTCATCCCCAAGATTTCGCAATCCACTCACAACGCATCTGCAAGCACCGCCGGGAGGAACCCCGCATGACGCTCCCCATCGAGGAGACTGCCCACCCTGAGCTCGAGGGTCTGGGCACGTACGAATACGGCTGGGCCGACTCCGACGTGGCCGGTGCCTCCGCCAAGCGCGGCATCAACGAGGACGTCGTCCGCGACATCTCCGCGAAGAAGAGCGAGCCGGAGTGGATGACCAAGCTCCGTCTCAAGGGTCTGCGCCTCTTCGGGAAGAAGCCCATGCCCAACTGGGGTTCCGACCTGTCGGGCATCGACTTCGACAACATCAAGTACTTCGTGCGCTCCACGGAGAAGCAGGCGGAGTCCTGGGAGGACCTGCCCGAGGACATCAAGAACACGTACGACAAGCTCGGCATCCCGGAGGCGGAGAAGCAGCGCCTCGTCGCCGGTGTCGCGGCCCAGTACGAGTCCGAGGTCGTCTACCACCAGATCCGCGAGGACCTGGAGGAGCAGGGCGTCATCTTCCTGGACACCGACACCGCTCTCAAGGAGCACCCGGAGCTCTTCAAGGAGTACTTCGGCACGGTCATCCCGGTCGGTGACAACAAGTTCGCGTCGCTGAACACCGCCGTGTGGTCCGGTGGCTCCTTCATCTACGTGCCGAAGGGCGTGCAGGTCGAGATCCCGCTCCAGGCCTACTTCCGTATCAACACGGAGAACATGGGCCAGTTCGAGCGGACGCTGATCATCGTCGACGAGGACGCCTACGTCCACTACGTCGAAGGCTGTACGGCGCCGATCTACAAGTCGGACTCCCTGCACTCCGCGGTGGTCGAGATCATCGTGAAGAAGGGCGCCCGCTGCCGCTACACGACCATCCAGAACTGGTCGAACAACGTCTACAACCTGGTCACCAAGCGCGCCGTGGCGTACGAGGGCGCGACCATGGAGTGGATCGACGGCAACATCGGTTCCAAGGTCACCATGAAGTACCCGGCCGTCTACCTGATGGGCGAGCACGCCAAGGGCGAGACCCTGTCCATCGCCTTCGCGGGCGAGGGCCAGCACCAGGACGCCGGCTCCAAGATGGTCCACATGGCGCCGAACACCTCCTCGAACATCGTGTCGAAGTCGGTGGCGCGTGGTGGCGGCCGCACGTCCTACCGCGGTCTCGTCGAGATCGGCGAGGGCGCCCACGGCTCGAAGTCGAACGTCCTGTGCGACGCGCTGCTCGTCGACACCATCTCCCGCTCGGACACGTACCCGTACGTGGACGTCCGCGAGGACGACGTGTCCATGGGCCACGAGGCGACCGTCTCCAAGGTCTCCGAGGACCAGCTCTTCTACCTGATGAGCCGCGGTCTGACGGAGTTCGAGGCGATGGCGATGATCGTGCGCGGCTTCGTCGAGCCGATCGCCAAGGAACTGCCCATGGAGTACGCGCTCGAGCTCAACCGGCTGATCGAGCTGCAGATGGAAGGCTCGGTCGGCTAAGCGCCGTCCGCCGTGTCCATCAAGCCCCTCACGTAAGAAAGCGAGCAGACCGACAGCCATGGCTGAGGCTCTTAACATCCCGGTGGGCAGCACGACCGCCGGCCAGATCGCGGTGGCCGCCGAGTCGACCGTCGCCACGCGCATGAGTGCGCCCCCGTCCTTCGACGTGGCGGACTTCCCGGTCCCCCACGGCCGCGAGGAGGAATGGCGGTTCACCCCGCTGGAGCGCCTGCGCGGGCTGCACGACGGCACCGCCGTCGCGACCGGCGAAGGCGTACGGATCGACGTGGAGGCCCCCGAGGGCGTCGTCGTCGAGACCGTCGGCCGTGACGACGCCCGGATCGGCAAGGCAGGCATCCCGGTGGACCGCGTCGCCGCCCAGGCGTACTCGGCCTTCGAGAAGGCCGGTGTCGTCACCGTCCCCAAGGAGACGGTGCTCACCGAGCCCATCCGGATCGCCGTGCACGGCGAGGGCGGGGTCGCCTACGGCCACCAGGTCATCGAGCTGGGAGCCTTCGCCGAGGCCGTCGTCGTCATCGACCACACCGGTGACACCGTGCTCGCCGCCAACGTCGACTACATCCTGGGCGACGGCGCCAAGCTGACCGTCGTCTCCGTCCAGGACTGGGACGACAAGGCCGTGCACGTCGGCCAGCACAACGCGCTGATCGGCCGCGACGCCACCTTCAAGTCGTTCGTGGTCACCTTCGGCGGCGACCTCGTACGCCTCCACCCGCGCGTCGCCTACGCGGGCACCGGTGGCGAGGCCGAGCTCTTCGGCCTGTACTTCACGGACGCCGGCCAGCACCAGGAGCACCGCCTCCTGGTCGACCACAACACCCCGCACTGCAAGTCGAACGTCGCCTACAAGGGCGCGCTCCAGGGCGAGGGCGCGCACGCGGTGTGGATCGGCGACGTCCTCATCGAGGCCAAGGCCGAGGGCACGGACACCTACGAGATGAACCGCAACCTGGTTCTGACCGACGGTGCCCGCGTCGACTCCGTGCCGAACCTGGAGATCGAGACCGGCGAGATCGTCGGCGCCGGCCACGCCTCCGCGACCGGCCGCTTCGACGACGAGCAGCTCTTCTACCTGATGGCCCGCGGCATCCCGGCCGACGAGGCCCGGCGTCTGGTGGTCCGCGGCTTCTTCGCCGAGCTGGTCCAGCAGATCGGTGTCGACGACATCGAAGAGCGCCTTCTCGTGAAGATCGACGAGGAGCTGGAGGCGTCGCTCTGATGCCCGGCACCTTCGTGCGCGTCTGTGGGCTGAGCGAGCTGGAGGAGGACACCCCGAAGCGGGTGGAACTCGACGGCACGCCGGTCTCCGTCGTGAAGACCGAGGGAGAGGTGTTCGCGATCAACGACATCTGCTCGCACGCGAACGTCTCGCTCTCCGAGGGCGAGGTGGAGGACTGTCAGATCGAGTGCTGGCTGCACGGCTCCGCGTTCGACCTCCGCACCGGCAAGCCGTCCGGCCTTCCCGCGACGCGCCCCGTCCCCGTATACCCCGTACAGATCGAAGGGGACGACGTGCTCGTCTCCCTCAACCAGGAGTCCTGAGGAACCCATGGCAACGCTTGAAATCCACGACCTGCACGTCACCGTCGAGGCCGACAACGCCACGAAGGAGATCCTCAAGGGCGTCGACCTGACCGTGAAGCAGGGCGAGACGCACGCCATCATGGGCCCCAACGGCTCGGGCAAGTCGACCCTCGCCTACTCGCTCGCGGGCCACCCGAAGTACACGATCACCGGCGGCACCGTCACCCTCGACGGCGAGAACGTCCTGGAGATGTCCGTCGACGAGCGCGCCCGCGCGGGCCTGTTCCTGGCGATGCAGTACCCGGTCGAGATCCCCGGCGTCTCGGTCTCCAACTTCCTGCGCACCTCCGCCACCGCCGTCCGCGGCGAGGCCCCCAAGCTGCGTACGTGGGTGAAGGAGGTCAGGGAGACCATGGAGCGCCTCTCCATGGACCCGGCCTTCGCCGAGCGCAACGTCAACGAGGGCTTCTCCGGCGGTGAGAAGAAGCGCCACGAGATCCTTCAGCTGGAGCTGCTCAAGCCGAAGATCGCGATCCTCGACGAGACCGACTCCGGCCTGGACGTCGACGCCCTGCGCGTCGTCTCCGAGGGCGTCAACCGCGTCCGCGAGACCGGTGAGGTGGGCACCCTGCTCATCACCCACTACACGCGCATCCTGCGCTACATCAAGCCCGACTTCGTGCACGTCTTCTCCGGCGGCCGCATCGTCGAGTCCGGCGGCGCCGAGCTCGCCGACAAGCTGGAGAACGAGGGGTACGAGTCGTACGCACTCGACGCGAAGGGTGGCGTATCAGCGTGACGCAGCTGCCGGGCCTCCTCGACACCGAGGCGATCCGCAAGGACTTCCCCATCCTGGACCGCCAGGTCCACGACGGTAAGAAGCTGGTGTACCTGGACAACGCGGCGACCTCGCAGAAGCCGCGCCAGGTGCTGGACGCCCTGAACGAGTACTACGAGCGCTACAACGCCAACGTCCACCGCGGTGTGCATGTGCTCGCCGAGGAGGCCACGGCGCTGTACGAGGGCGCGCGCGACAAGGTCGCCGCGTTCATCAACGCGCCGAGCCGCGACGAGGTGATCTTCACCAAGAACGCCTCCGAGTCGCTCAACCTCGTGGCCAACATGCTGGGCTGGGCCGACGAGCCCTACCGGGTGGACCACGAGACCGAGATCGTCATCACGGAGATGGAGCACCACTCCAACATCGTCCCGTGGCAGCTGCTGTCGCAGCGCACCGGCGCGAAGCTGAAGTGGTTCGGCCTCACCGACGACGGCCGCCTCGACCTGTCGAACATCGACGAGGTCATCACGGAGAAGACGAAGATCGTCTCCTTCGTGCTGGTCTCGAACATCCTGGGCACCGTGAACCCGGTCGAGGCGATAGTGCGCCGCGCCCAGGAGGTCGGTGCCCTGGTCCTGATCGACGCGTCGCAGGCCGCGCCGCACATGCCCCTCGACGTCCAGGCCCTCCAGGCCGACTTCGTGGCCTTCACCGGTCACAAGATGTGCGGTCCGACGGGCATCGGAATCCTCTGGGGCCGGCAGGAGCTTCTGGAGGACCTTCCGCCGTTCCTCGGCGGCGGCGAGATGATCGAGACCGTGTCGATGCACTCGTCGACGTACGCCCCGGCACCGCACAAGTTCGAGGCGGGCACCCCGCCGATCGCGCAGGCGGTCGGTCTGGGCGCGGCGATCGACTATCTCTCCGCGATCGGCATGGACAAGATCCTCGCCCACGAGCACGCGCTCACCGAGTACGCGGTGAAGCGGCTCGCGGAGGTCCCCGACCTCCGGATCATCGGCCCCACCACGGCCGAGGACCGCGGCGCCGCGATCTCGTTCACGCTGGGCGACATCCACCCGCACGACGTGGGCCAGGTCCTCGACGAGCAGGGCATCGCGGTCCGGGTCGGTCACCACTGCGCCCGTCCGGTCTGCCTGCGGTACGGAATTCCCGCGACGACACGAGCGTCGTTCTATCTGTACTCCACGCCGGCCGAGATCGATGCTCTGGTCGACGGCCTGGAGCACGTACGGAACTTCTTCGGCTGAGGGGCTGGCTGGGAACGTGAAGCTGGATTCGATGTACCAGGAAGTCATCCTGGACCACTACAAGCACCCGCACGGGCGCGGTCTCCGGGACGGCGACGCCGAGGTGCACCACGTCAACCCCACGTGCGGTGACGAGATCACCCTGCGCGTGAAGTACGACGGCGAGCGGATCGAGGACATCTCGTACGAGGGACAGGGCTGCTCGATCAGCCAGGCCTCGGCCTCCGTACTGAACGACCTCCTGGTCGGCAAGGACGTGTCCGACGCGCAGAAGATCCAGGAGACCTTCCTGGAACTGATGCAGTCCAAGGGCCGGATCGAGCCCGACGACGCGATGGAGGAGGTGCTGGAGGACGCGGTCGCGTTCGCCGGTGTCTCCAAGTACCCGGCCCGGGTCAAGTGCGCCCTCCTCAGCTGGATGGCATGGAAGGACGCGACGGCCCAGGCTCTGGGCGAGAGCGCCGAGAGGAAGACGGCATGAGCGAGAACACTGTGACATCGGACGAGACCGCGGTGACGGCGGACGAGACCGCTGCGGCGTCGGGCGAGATCCTGACGACCAAGCCGGCCTCTGAGGAAGAGGTCCGCGAGGCGCTCTATGACGTCGTCGACCCCGAGCTGGGCATCGACGTCGTCAACCTCGGGCTCATCTACGGCATTCACGTCGACGACGCGAACATCGCGACGATCGACATGACCCTGACGTCCGCGGCCTGTCCGCTCACCGACGTCATCGAGGACCAGGCCAAGTCCGCCACGGACGGCCTCGTCAACGAACTGCGCATCAACTGGGTCTGGATGCCGCCGTGGGGCCCGGACAAGATCACGGACGACGGCCGCGAGCAGCTTCGGGCGCTCGGCTTCAACGTCTGACTCCTCGGGGCTTCGGCACTTCGTATGTCGGCGCCCGGGTACTCGGGTACCTCGGTACCTCGGTACCTCGCATGGGGCGGCACCTTCGGGTGCCGCCCCGTCGTGCTTTTCTCGGCGGGACGCCCGGGGTCTCAGGCCCGGCCCCGCACCAGACGGAACGCCGAGTCCGCCCGGTAGAGCCTGCTGTCCTCGAAACGCTCCAGACGGAGCTGGAAGTTGCGGTGCCGCAGGAAACGGCCCGGGTAGTTGACCGCCTCCAGCATGACGGCGCCCGAGAAGGAGGACGCGCGGGGGCAGAAGGTGGCGTCCTTCCGGAAGAGGGCGGAGCCGTCGTAGCGGTCGGCGCGCAGGACGAAGTCGCGATGGCGCAGGTAGGAGCCGTCGGTGGTGGTGAAGGAGTAGCAGGAGGATCTCGCCAGTCCCGCGACCACCTTGAAGCCGGCGGCCCGCCGGGTCGCGGCCGAACTGCCCCGGTCCACCGGGTCGAGCCGGACCTTTCCGTCGCTCAGATGCCAGAAGCGGTCGGGGTAGTTGACCGCCTGGACCGACTTCCACGAGGAGGCCGGCCGGGGCGGGGAAGCGGCGCCGGAGGCGGCGGGCGCGGACGTTCCGGGGACGGAACGGCTGCCGGAGCCCTGATCCGACGGCCCTGGCGAGGCGGAACCGGGTGAGGCCGTGTGCGTGGTCCCGGGCGAGGACAGCGCGTTCTTGCCCACCGGGGCCGCGGTCGCTCCGGCGCGCGCGGTGGGGGCGCCGGGAAGGAAGGGGTTCGTCGTGTCGGCGACGGTCCTGTTGTCCGCCCGATTCCGTGATGGATCGTCAGAACGGTTGCTCTGTACGGTGATCACGGTCACGGCGGCGACGGTCACGGCCACCGCGAGCCCCCCGGCCAGCCAGAGCCGGCGCGTCCCGGGCAGCCTGCCCTCGTCGCCGGTCCTCTCCCAGGACGCCCGGGGTACGGGAACGAGATCCGTGGTCACCGGGTAGGGCGCGCCGTGCGGGGTGGGGCGCCAGGGCGCCAACTCCCTGGAGGGGCCGGGCCGGTCGGGCCCGGACCTGGGCGTCACTTCGGGCATACGCGTTCCTAAAGGGGGAGGGCGAGCGCGCGAGAGGGCGACGCGAGGCGAGGGGGGTACAGGCACACGGAGCGGCAGCGGTCGTGGAGGCCCGGTGTGCGACGGGTGAAACAGTAGTGGAACCGGTGGCCTCTGAGCAGTCGTTTCCCGCACCGATACCGGTGAATTACCCGGCGGTACAGGGGAGTTGTCCGACAGTGCGGGTGAATCGCACGAAGCCGGGCGCTGGGTGCGGGCAAGTGCGGGCGCCGGTGCGGTCGGTGGCGGGCGTCCTCGCCCCCGGGGCGCGCCGGGCCGGCCTGGGGCGGGGCGAGGACGTCGGCCGGGTCGTCCTCGCCGATCCCGAGGGCGACGAGTTCCGTGTGCCGCGGCCGAAGGCGTCGCTAGTGGACCGAGCCGGGCCCACCCGGAGCGCCCGGCGCCGCCGGCCCACCGGGCGTCGCCGGGACCCCGGCCACGCGTATCAACACGTCCGCCAGGCCCTCCCGGCGGATGCGCTGGTCGATGTACAGCAGATTCGTCACCAGGGGCATGAACACCATGGAGAACAGCTGGGTGACGACGGCCGCGATCACCGTGAGCACCAGGTAGGGCCCGAGGTCGGGCACGGTCTGGCTGAAGGCGTCCGCGATGTCCGTGGGCGGCGGCGCCGAGGGGTCGTACGGCTGCGGGCTCGGCATGGCGAACATGAGCGGCAGTCGGACCACGAGCGACCCGATGACCACGATCAGGCCGCCGAGCAGGGAGATGCCGAAGGTGCGCCACCACGCGCCGCGCATCAGCCGCACCGAACGCCGCATCGCCGTCAGAGGGGACGCCGCCTCCAGCACGGCGGCGGCCGGGGCGAAGCTGAACAGGACGTACAGCCAGACCGTCAGCGGCACCGAGAGCAGCAGGAGCAGGAAGGCGACCCCGGCGGGCAGGAACGGCTCGGAGGCCAGGGACGCGAGCAGCGTCATGAGCAGCAGGGCGAACAGCGCCGTCGGAATCACCATGATCAGGCTCATCAGCAGCGTCACGCCGAGCACGGAGGGGGTGCGCGGCCAGGCGCGCCGCCAGACGGCTCCGATGCGGGCCCGCCGTCCGAGTACGGCCTCGTGCAGGGTCGCCGCGGACGAGGCCTGCATGAAGGCGTTGGTCACCAGCGTGGCCAGCATCCCGACGACCCACAGGGCGCCGAACGTGATCAGGACGGGCCGGGCGTCCGCCCACTCCGCTGAACCGGACCTCCTGAAGAGCCGGTGCAGATGGTCCGCCTCCGAGGCGTAGGCGACGCCCCCCAGGCCCGCGATCAGGGCCACCAGGGCCAGGCAGGCCAGCGCGGCGAGCCCGAACAGCGGCCGCGCGTAACGGCGCATCGTGACGAAGGCGCCGCCGAGGACGGTGTCCACGCCGAGCGGGGCGAGGGGAATCACCCCGGGCTTGGGCGGTGGTGGGGGCGGCATCCAGCCCCAGCCGCCCGGAGGACCTCCGTACGGCCCCGACGGTCCCCACCCAGAACTGTCCGACATGCCTCGTGCGCTCCATTGCTTTCGGGAACCTGTGCGATTCCGGCCCCACTGTGATCGCGAACGATATCCGGTGGGGTGCATGGTGCCCATGGGGATTACGGGATCGCGTTGTGTACGGGTGTACGTATCGATGGGTACGCTCGTACGCATGGGATACGTACTGCTCGCCGGAGCCATCGCGGCGGAGGTCGGCGCGACCACCGCGATGAAGTACACGGAAGGCTTCAGCAGGCTGTGGCCGTCGCTGCTGACCGTCCTCGGATACGTCGTCGCCTTCGCGCTGCTCGCGCAGACCCTGAAGACCGTCTCGGTCGGCACGGCCTACGCGATCTGGGCCGGCGTCGGCACCGCCGCCATCGCGGCGATCGGCATGCTGTTCCTCGGCGAGGGGCTCACTGCCGCGAAGGCCGCCGGGATCGCGCTGATCATCGGCGGAGTCGTGCTGCTGAACCTGGGCGGGGCGCACTGATGGCCGCGCCCCGCGCGGCGGACGGCGGCCTGTGATGGCGCGCCGGTACGACCCCGAGCGGCGGCAGCGGATCATCGACGCGGCCATCCGCGTCGTCGGCGCCAAGGGCATCGCCGGGCTGAGTCATCGCTCCGTCGCCGCCGAGGCCGACGTGCCGCTCGGCTCCACCACCTATCACTTCAGGACCCTCGACGAACTCATGGTCGCCGCCCTGCGCCAGGCCAACGAGGGCTTCGCCAAGGTGCTCGCCGCGCGCGGCGCCCTGGAGGACACCGGTGCCGGCCTGGCCGCCGAGCTCGCCGGGCTGATCGGCGCGTGGCTGGCCGGTGACCGGACGGGCGTGGAGCTGGAGTACGAGCTCTACCTCGCCGCCCTCCGCAGACCCGCCCTGCGTCCGGTCGCCGCCGAGTGGATCGACAGCCTCGTCGGGCCGCTGACCCGGCGCACGGACCCGGTCACCGCGCGGGCGCTCGTCGCCCTGCTCGACGGGATCTGCCTCCAGGTGCTGCTGACGGGGACGTCGTACGACGAGGAGTACGCGACCGAGGTGCTGGCACGGGTCCTGCCGCCCGGTACCTGAGACGTCCCGCGCACCGGTTCGCCCGGGCGGGCCCCGCCACGTTAGGTTTCACCCATGACCGACACGACTGCTTCTCGTACCACCGGCGCCGTCGCCGCCGGGCTCGCCACCCTCACCGCCGACGGCACCGTTCTCGACACCTGGTTCCCCGCCCCCGAACTGTCCGCCGAGCCCGGCCCGGCCGGTACCGAGCGGCTGTCCGCCGAGCGCGCCGTGGAACTCCTCGGCGAGGGAGCCGCGCAGTCGATCGGCCCCGACGCCCGCCGTGGCGTCGAGGTGGTCGCGGTCCGTACGGTCATCGCGTCGCTGGACGACAAGCCGCTCGACGCGCACGACGCGTACCTGCGCCTGCACCTTCTCTCGCACCGCCTGGTCAAGCCGCACGGCCAGAACCTGGACGGTGTGTTCGGGCTGCTCGCCAACGTCGCCTGGACCTCGCTCGGACCGGTCGCCGTCGACGACGTCGAGAAGGTCCGGCTGAACGCGCGCGCCGCGGGTCTGCACCTCCAGGTGACCTCCATCGACAAGTTCCCGCGCATGACGGACTACGTCGCGCCCAAGGGTGTCCGCATCGCCGACGCCGACCGGGTCCGCCTCGGCGCGCACCTCGCCGAGGGCACGACCGTCATGCACGAGGGCTTCGTGAACTTCAACGCGGGCACGCTCGGCACCTCCATGGTCGAGGGCCGTATCTCCGCCGGTGTCGTCGTCGGCGACGGTTCGGACATCGGCGGCGGCGCGTCCACCATGGGCACCCTCTCGGGCGGCGGCAACGTCCGCATCACCATCGGCGAGCGCTGCCTCGTCGGCGCGGAGGCGGGCGTCGGCATCGCCCTCGGCGACGAGTGCGTGGTCGAGGCCGGGCTCTACGTCACCGCCGGCACCCGCGTGACGATGCCCGACGGAGACATCGTCAAGGCCCGCGACCTGTCCGGGGCGTCGAACATCCTGTTCCGCCGCAACTCGGTCACCGGGACCGTCGAGGCGCGCCCGAACAACGCGGTCTGGGGCGGCCTGAACGAGGTCCTGCACAGCCACAACTGATCATCGGCGGCCGTGACCTGCGGCCGTCCGCCCGATCACCGCTCCGAACCGCTGCCGAATCGTCGGCAGTTGCCGGCGCAGGTCATCGTCGAGCGCCCTTCCACGGCCCGAGCGCGGCCTGGGAGGGCGTTCGTGCGTCCACCGGAGGCCAGCGGACCGGCGATGCCGTTTCAGAGCGTCGCGGCGAACACCTTCAGAGCCTCGAAGTCCGTCTCCCGCAGCCCGAGTCGGGGATCGACGTGACGCAGCAGAGCGGGTGCGTGATGGCGGGCGGCGACGAACGCCTCGTCGGCCGGGCTCTGTTCGTCGTCCACCCAGGCGAAGGAGCGGCCCGCGGCGTGCGCCACGATGCGTTCCGTCTTCCAGTGGACGCCGTCGGGGCGCTCGGCGAACAGGGCGCCGGTGAAGTCGACGTAGGGGAGTTCCGGGAGGCCGATCACGGGGGCGATCCAGCGGTTGGCGGCGTCCATCCAGGTGGTGGCCCAGCACAGGTCGTAGCCGAGGGCGAGCAGGGCGCGGCCGTGGCCGGGATGGAGCCAGACGCGCAGCGGCCGGCCGGGTTCCAGGGCGACCCGGATCGTCGTGTACCCCTCGGGCCGACGCTCCTTCTGGGCCGCGTACGGGTTGAGGGGGCCGTCGACGTCGAGGTACAGCAGCGGTCGGCTCACCTCGACAACGTACGGCAGGAACGGTGTGGGCCCACGGGAATTACGCACCGTGCGGGGACGGGAATCCTCTTCGCCCGCAGGGGCCCGGGATTTCTCGCCGGGCCAGGCATAGCGGCGGACGGGCACGCGCGTCACAAGGGGTACAGGGGTCGGGCACAGGGTCCGCCGGGGAAGAGAAGGTGCCGATGGATGCCGAAAGCCAGGAGAGTTTCCGTGAGTTCGTGGCGAACCGGTCGTCCGCGCTGCTGAAGACAGCCGTTCTCCTCAGCGGCGGGGACCGGCACGCTGCCGAGGACCTGCTGCAGAACGCGCTGATCAAGGCGGCGGGCCGTTGGAACCGGATCGATGAACCGGAGGCGTACGTACGCCAGATCCTCTACCGGCAGCAGGTCAGCCGCTGGCGGCTGAAGTGGCCGCGGCGCGAACTGAGCGTCGCCGAGCCGCCGGAGGCGACGGCGGGCGCGGACACCGCGTCGGCCGCCGAGTTGCGCCTCGTGATGCGCGGGGCGCTGACCCGGCTGACCGCCCGGCAGCGCACCGTTCTCGTGCTGCGCTACTTCGAGGATCTGCCGGAGGCCGACGTGGCCCGGATCCTGGGGTGCTCCGTGGGGACCGTACGGTCCACGACGCACCGCTCGCTGTCCCGGCTGCGCACCCTCGCTCCCGAACTGGCGGCACTCGGCCCGGCCGAGGCCGAGCAGCCGCCGTCCCGTGACTACTCGCCCCTGGAGGTGCGTCCGTGAACGTCGAAGAACTGGTAGGCGACGCCTTCCGTGAGCAGGCCGCGGACAGCGTGCCCGCACCCCCGTACTTCGCCGACCGGGTCCTGGCCGTACGGCGCCGCCGCCGCACCCGCAGGTTCGCGTCCGTCGCCGCGGCCACCGCCGCGGTGGTCGCCGTCGCGGTGGGTGTACCCCTCCTCGGCGGGGGCGGGGACGATGTGCGGCCCGCGAGCGAGATGAACAAGAGCGACATCATCGCCCACCCGGACCAGACCCCGCCCCGGGACCTGATCGCGGCGGGGGACACGGCGCTGGCCGCCTACTACACCCGGGACAGGGTCGAGAAGTCCGCGAAGGTCGCCGTCAACGAACGCAGTTACCACCTACTCGACCAGAAGACCGGCAAGTACGTGAAGACCACCGAGTGGTCGTACATCAGCGTGGCACCCGGGATGCGGACCGCCGCCGTCCTGGAGAAGGAACTGCCGGCCAAACGGATCGGCCTGCTCGACCTGCTCACCGGCACGATCGAGCGCTGGATCCCGGTGGATCACGGTGTCGCCGGGGTCGAGTTCTCCTCCGACGGCCGCAAGCTCGTCGCGACGACCTACGCCAAGAACCCGGATCTTCTCTACAAGGCGAACTACGACGGGGACGGGGACGGCAAGAACGACTGGACCACGAACTTCGGCGAGTCGGACCGGACCGGTTTCGCCATCGTCGACGTGGACTCGGGCAAGAGCTCCTGGAGCGAGGTCACCGACACGCAGGACCTCAACACCCGCCAGGACTTCGGCTTCAGTCAGGACGACCAGCTGGTCTACTCGGGGCTCACCACCACGCCCAACAACCAGTACTACGACCTCAAGGGCAACAAGGTCGCCACGCCCGCGAACGAGAAGTACCTGAACTGGTTCGTCGAGGCACGGCTGTCCCCGAACGGCAAGCTCGCCGCCGGTGACTTCGCGGGCGGCCGGAAGACGACGGCGTCGGAGATCAACGACCCCTACACCGGCAAGCGGATCGCCAAGGTGCACGGGCAGCAGCTGCTCGCCTGGGCCGACAACAAGCGGCTGATCGCCTGGGACATCGCGCCCGGCACGAACGAGTTCCACAACCAGCTGATGCTCATCACCGTCGGCAGCGACAAAGTGGTCCCGCTCAGCGGTTTCCGCAAGGGCGACGACGGCGCGGACGGTCGCTGGAGCCCGGTCTTCGCGAAGCGCTGAGGGGCCGGGGCGGCGGGACCGGGCGAAAGACGCCCTCCCGCCCGTCCGGACGGGAGGGGGCGGACGGGGGTCGGTCCCACCGGTCGGGACGGGAGGGGGCGGACGGGGGTCGGTCCCACCCGTCAGGACACCGTGGCGGCCAACTCCTCGTAGGTTGCCAGCAGCCCGTCGGCCGTCTCCCGGTCGGCGGGCCGCAGCGGTGCGCGGACCGGGCCGGCGGGCAGACCGAGGCGGCCGAGAAGCGCCTTCGCCGTGACCGCGCCGGGCAGACCTGCCGACATCATCGACTCGACCAGAGGAAGCACCTGCCGCTGGCCACGAGCAGCCCCGGCGGTGTCCCCGCCGTCGAACGTGTCCAGGATCGACCGGAACTGACGGGGTGCCACATTGGCGACCGTACTGATGTACCCGGCCGCACCGACCGCGTACAACGCGAGGACGTACTCGTCGCAGCCCGCGTAGTACGCCAACTCCGTGCGGGCCAGCACCTTCTGGGTACCGAGGAGATCGTACGCGCAGTCCTTGACCGCCACGATCCGCGGATGCTCCGCCAGCCGGATCACCGTCTCCGGCTCGATCCGGGTCCCGGTGCGGCCCGGGATGTCGTACAGCACGAGGGGCAGCCCCGAGGCGTCCGCGATCTCCAGGAAGTGAGCCTCGACCGCGTCCTGTGGAGGCCTGCTGTAGTACGGCGCGACCACCAGCAGCCCGTCCGCGCCCGCCTTCTCGGCCGCCAGGGCCAGCTCCACGGTGTGCCGGGTGTCGGCCGTCCCCACCCCCGCCACGATCGACGCCCGGTCACCGACGGCCTCCCGCACCGCCCGCACCAGCGCGGCCTTCTCGGCGTCCGTCGTGGTCGGCGACTCGCCCGTCGTCCCGGAGAGCACGAGCCCGTCGCAGCCCTCGGCCACCAGCCGCTCGGCGAGCCGCTGGGCGCCGCCGACATCCAGCGCGCCCGCCTCCGTGAACGGCGTGATCATCGCGCACAGGGCACGGCCGAAGGCGGGGAGGGACCGCGTGGCGTGCGGGGCGGCCGGGAGAGCGGCGTCGGTGGCGGTGGTCGGGGGAACGGTCCTCGGAACGGTCATGGAAGTAGTCTCGGCCGCCCCACTGTGAAGCTCCACTTAATTCTTCTACGAGGTGCAGGCAACGGATGCTACGCATTTCGGCGGTGGAGACGAAGACGGAGCCGGGGACGGGGGCCGCCGCGGGCCGGCCGGGTCCGCCGGAGCCGGGTCGAGGCACTGGTGCCAAACCGGCCCGACATGGGTCACCATGGCGAGGACGGCAGTCGTCGGCAGAGCGGGAGGCGTCATGAGGCTCGGCAAGGCACTCGCCACCGGAGTCGCGGAAGAGCAGGCCCACGCACACGAGGACGCGTTCGAACTCCCTGAGAACATCGAGGAGTCGGAGGCTTCCGTGCCCGAAGAGGTTCCGGCCGGACGATGAGGCTGCGGCTCCCCGAGGAACATCCGACGGAGCCGCCGACCGGCTACAAGATCGCCCACCCGGTGCTGTCCCAGGACGGCACCCGGGCCGGGTTCACCGGCGTATCGCTGGGCGGCGCGCTGCCGTACGGAGTGCTGGACGAGGCGCGCTGTGTCTACGGACGGCGGCACCGCGCGCCGCACCGCCGCTGCGACTGCGGCTTCCACTGCGTGCACGGCTCCGCCGCCGCCGAGGCGCTGCTGTGCACCGCCGAGCACCGGGCGGCCGTCCTCCTCGAAGTCACCGTCCTCGGCGCCTACATCCGCTTCGAGCGGGGCTTCCGCTACGCCCGCCAGCGGGTGCGCACCGCCACCGTCGGTCCCTGCGCCTGCGGCGCCGTGGCCGGAGCGCTGGCCGACGCGGGCTGGGGACGTCCGGGCTGGCGTGCGCTGACGGCCGCCTGCGCGGGATGCGTTCGGGGTCGTACGTTCCTCTCGCTCGCCTCCTTCGCGCGGCTGGCCGGTGAAGGCCTGCGGGTCCGGGCCACCGGCGCCGCCGTGGTCGCCACGGCCGGTCTCGGGGTCTCCGAGCTGGTCGCCGAGGCGGCGCTGCTCCAAGCCCGACTCGACTGGTTCCAGAGCCAGTTGGCCCGGCTGGACGAGCCGGGGCAGGGATAGCCCGGGCGGCTCCGGGTACCCGTGCCTCCGCGAGCGAGTGAAGGCGGGGTCCTCTCACCGTGAGCCCGCTCCGAGGGCGGTACGACGGCCGTCGAGGGCGCCGTCGAGGCCCCGCCCGAGGAGCTGGAGGGGAGCGATGCGGGGGGGGGCCCCGCCCCCCGGGGGCGCCCCCCCCGGTGGGCGGCGCCCCCCCCCCCCCGGCGCCCCCCCCCCCCGGACACCCC
>NZ_JBHWVI010000098.1:18446-30121 GCF_042737005.1 Streptomyces sp. NPDC060027 | reverse complement strand
AAAACTTGTGGTTCGGGGGGGCTCGTTTTTTTTTAAAACCCACCGTTTTAACCCCCCCCCCAGTCGTGCGCGGGGGGGGGCAACCCCCCCCCCCGGCTCTCTTCTCTCCCCAAGTCCTGCGCGGTCAGCCGCTGTGGTGACCGGAGTGCTCGGTCTCGGTTCCCCCACCACCACTTCCTCCCGAGTGGTGCGAGACCCCCTCCTCCAAGGTCCCGCCGAGCTGACCGCGCAGCGTCGTGACCATCTTCTGGTCCCCGACGGCGACCCACTTGGCGCCGACGAGGTACGACCCGCCGTAGTCCTTGGCCCCGTTGAGCCACTCGCGCTGGCCGCGGTCCGTGGCGAAGGTCGCCAGGATGAACTTGCCGGCGTTGATCTTGCAGACGCCCTGGCGGATCTCGTCCGCGTCGGTCTGGATGTCCGGCCGGCACTTCACCTCTGCCGCCAGGTCCTCCAGGCTGCCGGTCGCCGTGGCCGGGACGGTCTCCTTCGCTCCCGCGCCCTTGTCGTCCGAGCCGCCGCCGCAGCCGGTCAGTGCCAGCAGGGCGGCCACGGCCGCTCCGGCCAGAAGCTTCTCGCGTGTCAACCTCATACGTTCCTCCGGTACCTGTCGGCGTTCACGCCGAGGAGAGCCCCGGCGAGGGCTCTGCCTTCGATACGGCTCCCGGCGGCCCCGTGCTCAATCGGCCGCCCTTCCGGGCGGTGAACCCGATACCGCAAGGGGTACAGCTGTGCGAGGGTGTCACCCGTGAACGAAGACTGGGAAGAGCGTACGGCGGCGGCCTGGGCCACCTTCGACGACTACGAGGAAGAGCGGGCGGCGGACTTCCGGGCGGTGATCGGCACCCTGGTGGCCGAGCTGCCCGCGGACAGCCCCCTCGGCCCCTTCCAGCAGGCCTGCGCCTGGGACTCGACGGGCCACTCCGACAACGCCGTACCGCTGTACCGGGAGGCACTGGCCCTCGGCCTGAGCGGATACAACGGCCGACGCGCGAAGATCCAGCTCTCCAGTTCGCTGCGGAACATCGGACAGGCGGACGAGGGCGTCAAGCTCCTCACCCCCGAACTGGACGGCCCCTCCGACGAGTTGGACGACGCGGTGCGGGCCTGTCTGGCGCTCTGCCTCGCCGACCTCGGCCGCGAACGCGAGGGCCTGTCCCTGGTGATCGGTGCGCTGGCCCCCCATCTGCCGCGCTACCAGCGGTCGATGGCGAACTACGCGCGCCTGCTCGTGGAGCCCGGGGACCCGGAGGACTAGGGGCTCGGTGACCATCCACCGATTCGCTCGTTCTGCTGAACGTGCAGTCACAGGATGTAGCCCCGCGCCACGCAGTCTCCTCCGGAGCGGTCGTCGATGTCGAGCAGGCCGAGGCCGCGCTCGTCGAGCACTACCCGCGACTGGTCCGGCTGGCCTATCTGGTGCTTCCGCCGAGCCTCGGCCGCAACCGCCGGGTACTGACCGCGCACGCCCTCACCCAGCGCGCGCTGCCGCGCGGCCGCGCTTCGGGCGACGCGTCGGTCATTCCGGCGCAGCAGAGCGGCGGCGGCCGCGACGGCGACCCGGGCTACGCCTTCGTACGCCTGCGGGTGGTGCGTACGGCACTGGAGGCGGGGCTGCCGCTGAAGCGGCGGGCGTGGCCCAAGCGGTCCCAGCTGCCGCCCCTCCTCCCCCATGTGTGGGGCCTGCGGCTCTTCCCGCGCTCGGGCGGGGCCGAGGAACTGGCCCTGGACCAGCGGCTGTCCGCGCTGTCGGGGCCGGCCCGTGCCGCGTACGTGCTGCGCGGCCTGGAGAAGCTGTCCGACGCGAACCTGCGCGGGATGCTGGCCGCGGCGGGCGTCGCGGACCCGGCCGCGGCGCTGAAGGAGGCCTCGGGCGTCGAGCCGCGGGACGCGCTGCTCGGCTCCCCCGAGTTCGACCCCTGTTCGCTGCACGCCCGGCCCACCGACCTGATGCGGCGCAGGCAGCACATGAAGGCCGCCCTCGCCGCCACCGCCGCCGTGGCCGTCTGCGGCGCGCTGCTCGGGCTGCCGGGCGACGGCTGGGGCCCGGACGGCGCCGCGGCTCCCTCCTACGCGCAGAACCCGGCCGCCGAGGCCGCCCTCGACCCCGCCAGGCTGGAGCGGGTCGCGGCGGCGGCCTGGGAGTCCTCCGCGCGCACCGACTTCTCCGTGTGGCCGGCCCGCGGCGGCCTCGTCGAGGACACCGCGCTGCTGCGCCGCGCGCTCGCCGTCTGGGCCAGGCCCGGCGAGTCCGTGCAGGTCTCGGCGACTCCCGGCACACCTTCCGGCGCCCCGCCCGGCCCGCCCCAGCTGCTGTACGCGGGCGAGGTCGACCAGGCGCGGGTGGTGCTGCTCTACGACGGTCTGCGCATCGCGCGCTACGCCGAGCCGCGGGACGGCACGGG
The DNA here is from genome assembly GCF_042737005.1 of Streptomyces sp. NPDC060027. Lineage (NCBI taxonomy): Bacteria > Bacillati > Actinomycetota > Actinomycetes > Kitasatosporales > Streptomycetaceae > Streptomyces > Streptomyces sp. NPDC060027. The sequence continues at coordinate 27,716 of NZ_JBHWVI010000098.1, read as the reverse complement.
CGGCGCGGCCCTCGACTTCGCGCGGGTCGACGGGGCGAGCGGGGCCGAGGCGAGCGCGGTGGTGCTGGGCCGGGCCGACGGCAACGTCCGCTACCTGACGGCCCCCTGGGTGAAGCAGGCCGCCGAGCGCGACCTGCTGAAGCCCTCCGCCGGGGCGATGGACCTCACCCTGTCCGCGGACGGCGCCACCTCCCCGCTGGCCGGTCCGCCGCAGACCGGCGCGTGCACCTCGTGGAACGTGCTCCAGATCAAGGACGGTTCCGGCACGCATCTGCTGACCGACCTCGGCGAGCTGGCCCCGGCCCACCTCACCTCGGGCCGGCCCGCCGCGCCCCGGGAGGCGTCGGGCGCCCAGGACCTGCGGGGGTGGGCACCGTTCGCGTGCTCCCTCGCCTCCGTGCGCTCGGGGGGCGTGCGGTCCGTGAACGCCTGGCAGTACGCGCGGCAGCCGCTGCCCGACGCGAGCGGATCGGCGGAGTGGGTGTGCACCCGCGCCGACACCTGGCGGGGCGGCGGCACCCGGGTGCTGGCCCAGTTCCGCACCTCGGGCGGGACGTACGGGGCGGTCGCCGCGAAGGCCGAGAACTCCCCGGCGTGCGGCTCCCGCGACCCGCACGTACTGGCCGGTGTGCTGTGGAAGTCGGGGGCGGGGGCCTGGTATCTCCTCGCGGCCGGCAGCAAGGACACGGCGTCGGTCGACGCGACGGGCGGGGTGCGCGGGTCGGCGGAGGGTTCCCAGCTCGCCGTACGGACGAAGCAGGGGGCGCAGGCCGAGTTGAAGGGGACCCTGGAGGACGGCCGGGGCATCACCGGGCTGCGCTGAGCCCGGTACCCCTCCCTGCCCCGGCCGCCGCCGTCACGCGGATTGCTGACACAGCTGTAAATAAGTAGGCGCACGGGGGTTCTCCGTGCGCCTACCCGTCAGTACATTGACGCCATGTCTAACACGCAGGCCCGGCTGCCCCTGCCGGTCGAGTCCGAGTGGACGGCGCTCAAGGCGCGGAAGGTGTCGTTCTCGTGGGAGGACACGCCGCTGCACTGGGTGCCGGACGATCCGTTCGCCACGCACGCCATCAATGTGCTGCATCTGCTGCTGCCGGCCGGCGAGCGCTGGTTCGTGCACGTGTACCAGCAGGTACTCCCCCTCATCCGCGACGAGCGGCTGCGCGCGGACGTCATCGGGTTCATCGGGCAGGAGGCGATGCACTCGCAGGCGCACGACGAGGTGCTGCCGCATCTCAAGGAGCTGGGGCTGGACCCGACGCCGTACACCGCACAGGTCGACTGGCTCTTCGAGAAGCTGCTCGGCGACCGGACGCTGCCCCCGGGCAAGGCGCGGAAGTGGTGGCTGCTGGAGCGGGTCGCCCTGATCGCGGCGATCGAGCACTACACCGCGTTCCTCGGCGACTGGGTCCTGAACGCCGAGGAGCTGGACCGGCGGGGCGCCGATCCGACCATGCTGGACCTGCTGCGCTGGCACGGCGCGGAGGAGGTCGAGCACCGCTCGGTGGCCTTCGAGCTGTTCCTGCACGTCGACGGCAGCTACCGGCGGCGCGCGCGGACCTGGGCGACCGCGTTCACCGCGCTCGTCTTCCTGTGGCAGCGCGGTGCCCGGTTCTTCATGGAGAACGACCCCACCCTGGCGAACGGCCGGGCGAGCTTCAAGGACTTCTACATCGGCGGGAAACGGGGCGTACTGCCGTCCACCGGGGCCATGCTCAAGTCCATCCCCCGCTATCTCAGCCGCACGTATCACCCCTCGCAGGAGGGCTCCACCGAGCAGGCGGTCGCGTATCTGGCCTCCTCCCCGGCCGCGACGGCGGCCTCGGTCGCCGGGAAGGACGCTGGTGCCGCGTGATGCCCAAGGTGCGGACCGTCGTGGCCGTCGCGGGTGCGGCGCTGATCGTCCGGCGTGCGCTGCGCCGCCGGATCGGGGCGTCACCGCTGTGGCCGCTGCCCGCCCTGGAGAACCCGGTCTCCGGCCGGCCCCGCTCGCGGGCCCTGCGACTGCTGGTCGCCCGGCACGAGCGGGTCGCCGACGGCGTCGTCCAACTGCGCCTGGAGGGTGCGGACCTGCTGCCCTGGGAGCCGGGGGCCCATCTCGATCTGGTGCTGCCGTCGGGGCTCGTCAGGCAGTACTCGCTGTGCGGCGACCCGGAGGACACCTCCTCGTACACGGTCGCGACCCGGCTGGTCGAGGACGGGCGGGGCGGATCGCGCGAGGTGCACGAACGACTCCGGGAGGGCATGGAGGTCGAGGTGCGCGGACCGCGCAATCGCTTCCCGCTCGTGGACGCTCCGGCGTACCTCTTCGTCGTGGGCGGGATAGGGATCACCCCGGTCCTGCCGATGCTGCGCAGCATGCGGGAGGGCGCGGACTGGCGGCTGCTGTACGGCGGCCGGACGCGCGCCTCGATGCCGTTCCTGGAGGAGATCGAGAAGCTGGACCGCACGAAGGTCACCGTCGTCGCGGAGGACGAGGACGGGCTGCCGGACCTGGACGCGCTGTTCGCGGACCTCCCCCGGGGAGCGGTGGTCTACTGCTGCGGTCCGGACGGGCTGACGGCGGCGGTCGAGGCCCGGATTCCGGAGGGCGGCGCGCTGCACCTGGAGCGGTTCACGGCCCGTGCGTCCGGCGAAGGCGACACCGCCTTCGAGGTCGAACTGCGGCGCAGCGGACGCACGGTGACCGTGCCCGCCGGCTCGTCGGTCCTCACGGCGGTCCGCGCGGAACTCCCGGACACGCTCTACTCCTGTGAGCAGGGATTCTGCGGGACCTGCCAACAGCGGGTGCTGGAGGGTGAGATCGAGCACCGGGACGAGCTGCTGACGGACGCGGAGCGTGACGACTCGATGCTGATCTGTGTCTCGCGTACGCGGGGTGGGAGAATCGTGCTGGACATGTGAACGTCCCCGGCCCGGACCGGCCCGTTCCGGTCCGGATCCGATCGGTAAGGTGTTCGCATGACAACCGGGGTACGCCGCAGGATGGGTGTCGAGGAGCGACGGCAGCAGTTGATCGGCGTCGCCCTCGAACTGTTCAGCCGACGCTCGCCCGACGAGGTCTCCATCGACGAGATAGCGTCGACCGCGGGCATCTCTCGACCGCTCGTGTACCACTACTTTCCGGGCAAACTCAGTCTGTACGAGGCGGCGTTGCAGCGCGCCGCCGACGATCTCGCGGGCCGGTTCGTGGAGTCCCGCGAAGGGCCACTGGGGGCACGGCTGCTGCGGGTGATGCGCCGGTTCTTCGACTTCGTGGACGACCACGGGCCCGGTTTCGCCGCGTTGATGCGGGGCGGCCCGGCCGTCGGCTCGTCCACCACCAACGCCCTCGTCGACGCCGTACGGCAGGCCGCGTACCTCCAGATACTGTCCCATCTGGACGTCGAGAACCCGCCCGCGCGACTGGAGCTGATGATCCGCTCCTGGATCTCGCTCGTCGAGTCGACCGCGCTGATCTGGCTGGGCGGCCGGCGGATTCCGCGCGGCGAGCTGGAGGTCCAGCTCGTGCACGACTTCGCGGCCCTGGCGGCGGTCAGCGCCGCCTACGACACGGAGGTCGCCGAACTGCTGCGCAGGGGGCTCAAGAACGAGCCGGGCGACGGGCCGTTCACCGACCTCGTCGTCCGGCTGCTCGCGCTGGCCTCGCCGCCCGCGCCCTAGATAGGGGCGCGGGAGCCCTTACGGGCCGGGCTCGCCGGGAGACTTCGTTCTCCGGTCTGGGGACTACGCCTCGAACTTGCGGTACGACGGGTCGAGGTCGCGCACCTCGACGGAGACGTGGAGCGTGACCCCGTCGGTGGGCTCGATGTGCCCCCGCAGCAGCTCCAGCGTGGCCTCGGTCAGCCTCGCCTTGGTCTCCTCGCTGCGGCCCGCCAGCAGGGCGATGCCGACATGGACGATGGCGGGACCTCCCGTGCCCGTGGCCACCACGTCTCCCACCACCTCGTACTCGCTCCGCAGGGTGCGCATCTTGCACGCCTCCAGCCGCGCTGCCGCGATCTCGACGATCACGGGGTGCAGCGCGAGCGCGAACGCACCCCAGTCGACGTGGTCGAGGGCCGGGGAGGTCTCGACGGTGATCTGTGGCATGGGCACTCCTGTTCCGGGGAAGGTCCCGATCACCCTAGCCGCAGCACCCGCACGACGACGGGGGCGGCCCCGGACACCCGTCGTGCTCAGGGTGTCCGGGGCCGCCCCCACCGGGTCGGGCCGCTGTCACGGGGTCGCCGTCACGGGGTCCGGGTGAACACCGCCACGGTGCGGGCCGGAACGGTGAAGGAGCCCGTGTCCTTCGCGTAGGACGAGGACTTGACGACAGAGTCCGCGCCCGACGCCTGCACCGGGTGCAGCGCGTACGCCTTCCCGGCCAGGGAGCCGACGGTCTGCTCCTGCTTCTCGGGGGTCGCGTTGAAGACGATCACGAGGTCGCCGAGGCGCGCCGTGATCACTCCGGGGGTCTCGTCCTTCCCCGACAGCGGGAAGGAGAGCGTGGACTGCACCTGGCCGGCCGTGGAGAGCGAGAAGACCTTCTCGCCCGTACGGATCCGCTGCAGGTCCTGGTACGCGGCCGAGGCGCCGTCGATCTGGCCGCAGCCCACCTTGACGGTCGTCAACAGCGGTGTGGCGTAGGGCCACTTGGAGGCGTTGTCGGTGGCCGGCGGCAGCCCGCGCCCGAATCCGTTGCCGTCCTGGCAGTTCCAGTGGATGGCGTTGAACCAGTCACCGCTGTCGAAGGAGTTGCGGTCCAGGGACTTGGAGCGCAGCAGGTCGGAGCCGGCCTGGGAGAGGGACGGTCCCTGCGAGAGGGTGGCCGTCGCCATCGCCAGAACCTGCATCCGGGCCCGGTCCGCCGCGCCGGTCGTCGCGGGCAGTTTGAACGTCAGCGCGTCGTACAGCGACTCGTTGTCGTGGGCGTCGGCGTAGGCGAGCGCGTCGCCGGGAGCGTCCGCGTAGCCGGCCGGCTGACCGTTGTAGTCGACCTCGGAGCCCTTGACCTCCTTGCCCGCGGAGTCGGTGAAGCTGAACCCGGCCAGGTTTCCGGTCAGGCCGACCTTGATGAGGTCCTGGTAGTGCAGCAGGCGGGCCTTCTGCTCGGCCGGAGTGCCGTTGGCGGTCGAGGAGTTGGGGTCGGTGTACAGGCCCGAGCCGAAGCCCTGGACGCCGGGGTCGGAGTCGAAGGGACCGCCACCGCGGACGGCGTCACGGGCCCGGTCGGAGAAGGTCGCGATCCCGGTCCCGGCCATGTTCTTCTGGGTGGCCTGGACGAACCGGGCGTCGTCGGCGACCTCGCCGAAGTTCCAGCCCTCGCCGTACAGGATGATCTTCTTGCCGTCGACGCCGTCCTTCGCGAGGGTGAGCGCGTCGAGGGCCTTCCTGACCGCGAGGATGTTGGCCTTGGGGTGGTGTCCCATGAGGTCGAAGCGGAAGCCGTCGACCTTGTACTCCTTGGCCCAGGTGACGATCGAGTCGACGACCAGCTTGCCCATCATGGCGTTCTCGGTGGCCGTGTTGGCGCAGCAGGTGGAGTTGGCGACACTGCCGTCGGCGAGGAGCCGCTGGTAGTAGCCGGGGACGATCCGGTCGAGGACGCTGGTGTCGGCCTGACCGCTCGCGGCGGTGTGGTTGTAGACCACGTCCATGACGACCCGCAGGCCGTCCTCGTTCAGGGACTTGACCATGTCGCGGAACTCGACCGTGCGCCGGGTGCCGTCGGGGTCCGTGGCGTAGGAACCCTCGGGGACCGTGTAGTGGTACGGGTCGTAGCCCCAGTTGTAGGCGTCCTTGGCGGCCGTCTTCGCCACGCACTCCTGCTGCTTCTGGGAGTCGGCGGCGTAGGAGGCGAGATCGCAGTCGGTGGTCTGCTGGTCCGCCTTCCTCTCGGGGATGGTGGCGATGTCGAACGCGGGCAGCAGGTGCACGTACGAGGTGCCGGACGCGGCCAGCTTCCTCAGGTGCTTCGAGCCGTCGCTGCTCCGGTCGGTGAAGGCGCGGTAGGTGCCCTTGTCCTTCGCGGGGACGGTCTTGTCCGCCACCGAGAAGTCACGGATGTGCAGTTCCTGGATCTGCGCGTCCTTCAGCGGCACGGCCTTGGGCTTCTTCAGCGCGGACCAGCCGGACGGGGCGAGGGACTTGGCGTCCAGGTCGACGACCAGGCTGCGCTTGGAGTCGGTGGTCAGGGCCACCGAGTACGGGTCGGTGACCTTGTTGGTGACGACCTTCCGGACGGTCGGCGCCCACACCTTCACGACGTAGCGGTAGGGCTTGTTCGTCCAGGACCGCTTGCCCGTGACGGACCAGACGCCGGTGGCGCTGTCGCGCTTCATGGCGACGGTGGAGCCGTCGAGGTCGAGGCCGACCGACTGCGCGGTCGGGGCCCACACCGAGAGGGTGGGGACACGGTCGTGGAAGACCGGCCCGAGGTGGGCCTTCGTCGCGGGGTACAGGTCGTCGAGGGCGCCGGCGATCTGCACGCCGGTCGCCGCGAGCACGGCGCCGTTCGCGGCCCGCTGCGAGGCGACGAGCTGGCCGCCGAGCGCCTGGCGCACCCGGTCGCGGTCGCGTGGGTCGACGGACCAGGCGGTGTACGCCTTCAGGTGCGGGAACTTCGCCTTCTGGGCGTCGGTGAGGGTGGTCTTGCCCAGTCGCAGCCAACGCTCGTCGTCGCTGGTCAGCGCGCCGTCCTTAACGGCGATCGAGCCGTCGCGGGAGGACAGGAGCTGGGTGGAGACAGCGGCCTCGGAGCCGTTCCAGGCGACCGTGTTCCGGTCGATCCAGACCGCCTTGGAGGTGGTCAGGTCGAGGGCGGCCGCGCTGCCCACGGGCTGCGGCAGCAGGTACTTCTCCTGGCCGTTCAGCAGCCACACCTCATGGCCGTTGGCCGTCAGGTCCAGCGACTGGTCGGTGGGCAGGTCCTTGTCGTCGCCCTTGTGGAGGATGTAGCTGAGGCTGGTGGCACCCTCGGCGAGCGGCACCTCGTAGACGGCGCCGTAGGCGTCGGTCCGAACCGGCTCCAGGGGCTTCGTCCAGTCCGTGGGCGTCGCGGCCCCGGTCCAGGTGTGCAGACCCCAGCCGGTGTAGTCGCCGTCGGCGCGGTGGTAGTGGAGGACCGCCTTGGTCCTGTCCTGGGCGGGCGGGTCGGGCCGCTCGGTGAGGACGGCTTCCTTGCCCTGCTCGAGCCAGACCTCGCCCGTCTTGGTCACGTCGATGGTGCGGTCGGCGGAGACGTCCTTGTTGCCGTCCTTGTCGATGACCAGGAAGCCCACGCCGGAGGCGCCGGGCTTCAGCTTCACGTAGGCGAAGGCGCCGTAGGCGTCCCGGCCGATGAAGTCGTGGCCGGCCGGCCAGGTCGTGGACTCGCCGTCGGCGATGTCGCCCCAGGCGTACACGCGCCAGTCGGTGTAGTCGCCGTCGGTGCGCTTGTAGTGGACGACCGCGTAGTCGCGCGAGGAGGCCGCCGGGATCTCCTCGGCGGGCGGGGTGCCCGTGGTCGAGGCGGCCGTCGCGCTCGCCGTGCGTCCGGCCGAGTCGATCACGACGGCCTTGTAGCGCAGGGCGGTTCCGGCGGGCACGTCCTCGCCGATGACCTGGGTGACCTTGTAGGGGGCGTGGTCGGCGGAGCCGAGCGTGCGCCAGGTGCCGTTGCCGACCTGGGCGGCGAAGACGACGCGGTTCAGCTGTCCACCGTCGACGTCCCCGGAGAGCTCGACGGTGCCGGTGGCACCCGCGGCGGGGGCCTTCAGCGTCAGCGTCGGCTTGGAGGCGGGGGCGGCGAGCCGGCCCGCGGCCTTGAGGACGATCGCCGATCCGGCCGGGACGGTGACGTCGACCTTCTTGTCGGAGTCGCTCTTCACGGAGGACGAGGTCCCGTACACGGCGCGGAAGTTCATGTTCGCCGAGCCCGTCGCGAACGTCGCCTTCTTCGCCTCGTCGGCGTTGTTCACGGCGACGACGTACTCGGTGCCGGTCTTCGCGTCCGTACGGGAGAAGGCGTACACACCGGCGCCGTCCGCCGCGTACCGCTCGGTCTGGATCCCGTCCGTGAGGGCGGGGTTGTCCTTGCGGAGCTTGGAGAGAGCGCTGATCTGCTTGTAAAGCGGTGCGCTCGTGTCGTAGGCGTCGCTCGCGTGGGTGCGGGCGGTGCCGATCTCGTCGTCGTCGAGGTAGTCGGCGACCTTGGAGGCGAACATCGTCTGGCGGGCGTCCTTGTCACCGCCGGAGCCGGTGAAGCCCTGCTCGTCGCCGTAGTAGACGACGGGGTTGCCGCGGCTGAGGAACATCAGCTCGTTGGCGAGCTCGTCCTTCTTCAGCAGTTCGGCGTCGGTCGCCTTGGGGTTGTCCTGGTTCAGGAAGTACCCGATGCGGCCCATGTCGTGGTTGCCGAGGAAGGTGACCTGCTCGTAGGCGTTGGCCTTGTCGGTCGTGTACTTGTAGTCGTCGCCGAAGACGGACGCCAGCTTCTGCGCGCTGCCGCCCTGCGAGGCGTACGAGCGGGCCGCGTCCTGGAAGGGGAAGTCGAGGGTGGCGTCGAGGCGGCCCTGGGTGACGTACGGCGAGGTGATCGACGTGTCGGCGGAGTAGACCTCGCCGAACATGAAGAAGTTCTTGCGCCCGTGCTTGGCGGCGTACGCGTCGAGGGCGGTCGCCCACTGCGTCCAGAACTCCATGTTCACGTGCTTCACGGTGTCGATCCGGAAGCCGTCGATGCCGAAGTCCCGGACCCACTTCTCGTAGATCTTCTCCATGCCGCTGACCACTTCGGGACGCTCGGTCCACAGGTCGTCGAGGCCGGAGAAGTCGCCGTACGTGGTGGACTCGCCGGCGTAGGTGGAGTCACCGCGGTTGGTGTACATCGTCGTGTCGTTGAGCCAAGACGGCACCTTGGCGTTCTTCTTCGCGGCGGGCACCGTCGGCGTACGGGGGAAGGAGTCGGCGTCCACCGACGGGAACCCGTGGCGGCCGTCCGCGTAGTCCGCGTCGTCGAACGGCTTCCCGTCCTTGGTCAGATACGGGAAGGCGCCCTTGGAGAGGTAGCCGTAGGACTTCTCCTCGTAGTCGACGACATCGGCCGTGTGGTTGGTGATGACGTCGAAGAAGACCTTCATGCCCTTGGCGTGGGCCTTGGAGATCAGGGTCTCCAGGTCCTTGTTGCTGCCGAAGTGCGGGTCGACCCGGGTGAAGTCGGTGATCCAGTAGCCGTGGTACCCGGCCGAGGCGTCCTTGCCGGTGCCCTGGACGGGCTGGTTCTTGAAGATCGGCGCCATCCAG
>NZ_JBHWVI010000098.1:0-18436 GCF_042737005.1 Streptomyces sp. NPDC060027 | reverse complement strand
GCCTTGATGTAGTCGAGCCGCTTCGTCAGGCCCTTGAGGTCGCCGCCCTGGTAGAAGCCCTTGTCGGTGGGGTCGTAGCCGGTCGACAGCCGGGAACCGGTCAGTCCGCCCTCGTCGTTGGACGTGTCGCCGTTGGCGAAACGATCCGGCATCACGAAGTAGAACTGGTCACGGGTGGCGTCGTGTCGCGAGGGCTCGGCGGCGAGCTTCGCGTCGGACGGCGGTGCTGGCGGGGTCTGGGCCCGCGCCACGAGGGGTTGCGCAAGCGATACGGCCAATGCGGCGGCGAGGACGGCTGCGCGCAGCCTGGGGCGGCCGAAGCGGCGCGCCGGCCCTCTCGGTATCAGGTCCACAGTTGTGAACTCCTAGCGATTACGGCGTACTCGGGTCCGACCCCGCGCAGCGTTTCGGCCACGATGCCGAACGCCCGCGTGACCGTATCGCTCACGCAAGGTTTACAGCAAGAGTCTTGCAACGTGCAGAAAGAGGTTTCAGCAGCTGGACTTGCCCGCGTAGATCGCGAGGGCCGTGTTGGCACCCAGCGTCGCCGTGAACTGGCCCGAACTGTTCACTGTGACGCTCGTGTTGTTCTGGACGTTGCAGTACGTGCCCGCGGCGAGCGAGGTGCTGTACGTCCGGCTGAGCGAGGAGGTCTCGTGGTTGATGGCAACGAAGCCCTTGCTGCCGCGGCCGAAGGCGACGGCGTCGCCGCCGTTGTCCCACCAGTTGGTGAGGGACTGCCCGCGGGTGGTGTTGCGGAAGGCGACCATCGACTTGATCTCCGGCCAGGCGTGCTGGCACTTCCAGCCGTCCTGCCAACAGGCATTGACGGTGCCGCCGTTGGGCGGTCCGGCGTCCGCGTCGGACCACTCGTAGCCGGAGTTGATGTCGGGGGCGCCGTAGGGGTGGGCCAGCATGAAGACGTTGGCGAGGGTGTAGTTCGCCCCGTCCTTGTAGTTGAGCGTCGAGCCGTTGCGCTCGGTGTCGTGGTTGTCGACGAAGACCGCCGAGACCGAGCTGCTCATGTAGCCCCAGCCCTCGCCGTAGTTCTTCAGGTAGGCGAGGTTCTCGTTGTTGAAGACCCGCTTGAGGTCGTAGGCGTAGCGGAACTCCTGGACATCGCCGTTGCCGGTGTACTCGGTGGGCTGGACGGCCTCGCCCGCGCCGTAGATGGCCTCCTGCTTCCAGTAGACGGACGGATTGCTCAGCCGGGACTTGATGTTGGCCAGGTCGGCGGCCGGCATGTGCTTGGCCGCGTCGATCCGGAAACCGTCGACGCCGTAGCCGAGCAGGGTGTTCATGTATCCGGCGATGGCCGACCGGACGTAGTCCTCGCCGGTGTCCAGGTCGGCGAGACCGACGAGTTCACAGTTCTGGACGTTGGACCGGTTGGTGTAGTCGCTGATGGAGGACGTGCAGTTGTCCATGTCGGCGGAGGAGTAGAGGCCCGGGTAGTTGTACTTCGTGTACGAAGAACCGCCCGTGCCGGTACCGGAACCGGCCGCCATGTGGTTGATCACCGTGTCCGCCACGACCTTCACACCGGCCGTGTGGCAGGTGCTGACCATGTTCTTGAAGGCGGTGGCGTCGCCGAGCCGGCCGGCGATCCTGTAGCTCACGGGCTGGTACGAGGTCCACCACTGCGAGCCCTGTATGTGCTCGGCGGGCGGGGACACCTGGACGTAGCCGTATCCGGCGGGGCCCAGCGTGTTGGTGCATTCCTTGGCGACCGAGTCGAATTTCCACTCGAACATGACGGCGGTGACGTCCTTGGTGCCCGGCGGCGAGGCCGCCGCCGTACCGGGGGGAACGGTCACCGAGACCGCCAGGCCCGCCGCGAGGGCGAACGAGGCCGCAAGCGTTTTCCTTGCCATGTGTGTACTCCTGCACTTCGTCGTGCGGGTGGGGGGATCGGAACGTACCGCTTGCAATCAAGTTTCAGCAAGATGTCGAAAGAACTTCCAACTCCCTTATTGACGCGCCCCCTTCGGCGGTCCCACGCTCCACACGGGGTCGGCCCCGCGCCCCGCGGCCGTGCCGACCGGACCCGGAGAGGAGCCGCGTCCCGATGGCCTTGCGACGAGGAAGGTCCCCCGGCCGCTGGTCACCGTCGCGCCGAACCTCGGCGGACCGGCAGCTCGGGCGTCAACACCTACGCGTATACGGCCGGTCTCGCGGACGGCACCGATCCGGGCGCCGGGACGGTCACGGCCACCTTCGGTGCGTACGCGTCGACCACCTCGGGCACGAACGTGTACGTGGTCGGTTCGGGGCCCGCGCTGAGCGGCCGGAACCCGGCGAGCGCGGTGAAGCTGTCCTCGTCCGGCTGTCCGGTCCGGAAGACGGACGTGTCGGTGCCGGGGAACGGCACGATCGCGTACCCGTACCTCAAGAAGGACTCCTCGGGGAACGTCACCTGGGAGTCCGGGAGCAATCGCCGCCTGCACCACCGGCTCGGGCGCCGGGTGCGGCGGGTGAGCGGCACCTGGAAACAGGGGCCGCACACGGAAGCGGTGCTCCGACCGTCAGGTATACCGGAGCACCGCTCTCGCATGGGTCAGGACACCCATGGGACGAGCGGCGCCCCGGTGGTCAGGACCGGAGCACCGCTCACGTGTGGATCAGACCGCCCACCACACGGTCGTGTCGGCGGGCAGCTTCGCCTCGCCGTCCTGCGACAGGGTCACCTCGCCGCTCGCGACGAGCACCCGGCCGTACGCGGGGACCGAAACGGCCTCGCTCCCGGTGTTCGCGGTGCAGACGAACTCACCGCGCCGGAAGGCGAGGACGCCTTCCGGTGCCTCCAGCCAGCTGATGGTGTCGCCCGCGCCGAGGTCGGAGCGCTCACGCCGGACGGCGAGCGCGGCGCGGTACAGCTCCAGGGTGGAGCCCTCCGTGCCGGTCTGCGCCTCGATGCTCAGCTCGGCCCACTCGGCGGGCTGCGGCAGCCAGCTGCCCCCGTCGCCGAAGCCGTACGAGGAGCCGGCGCGGGTCCACGGGATCGGCACCCGGCAGCCGTCGCGGAAGCCGTCCTGTCCGGCGCCCCGGAAGAAGGCGGGGTCCTGGCGCGCCTCGTCCGGCAGGTCGACGACGTCGGGCAGGCCGAGCTCCTCGCCCTGGTAGACGTAGGCCGAGCCGGGCAGGGCCAGCATCAGCAGGCTCGCCGCGCGGGCCCGGCGCAGACCCAGCGCCCGGTCGCCCGCGGTGCGGATCTGGGTGCCGAGGCCGGCCTCGTTGGCGAAGCGGGTGGCGTGCCGGGTCACGTCGTGGTTGGACAGCACCCAGGTGGAGGGGGCACCGACCGGCCGCATCGCGTCGAGCGTGCGGTCGATCACGGAGCGCAGCTCGGCCGCGTCCCAATGGGTGCCCAGGTACTGGAAGTTGAAGGCCTGGTGCAGCTCGTCGGGGCGCACGTAGTTGGCGGTGCGCTCGATGGTGGGCGTCCATGCCTCGGCGACGAAGATGCGCTCGCCGGAGTACTCGTCGAGGATCGTGCGCCACTGCCGGTAGATCTCGTGCACGCCGTCCTGGTCGAAGAACGGCATGACATCGTTGCCCAGCAGTTTCAGCTGGTCGTGGTCGCCGAGGTCGGGCAGGCCCTCCGCCTTGACCATGCCGTGCGCGACGTCGATACGGAAGCCGTCGACGCCCATGTCCAGCCAGAACCGCAGGATCGAGCGGAACTCGTCGCCCACGGCGGGGTGTTCCCAGTTGAAGTCGGGCTGCTCGGGCGCGAAGAGGTGCAGGTACCACTCGCCCGGGGTGCCGTCCGGCTCGGTGACCCGGGTCCAGGCCGGGCCGCCGAAGATGGACTCCCAGTCGTTGGGCGGCAGTTCGCCGTTCTCGCCCTTGCCGGGACGGAAGTGGTAGCGGTCACGCAGGTCGGAGCCGGGGCCCTCGCGCAGGGCGCGCTTGAACCACTCGTGCTGGTCGGACGAGTGGTTGGGCACCAGGTCGACGATGATCCGCAGGCCGAGACCGTGGGCGTCGCGGATCAGCGCGTCGGCGTCCAGCAGGTTGCCGAACATGGGGTCGACGGCCCGGTAGTCCGCCACGTCGTAGCCGGCGTCGGCCTGCGGCGAGGCGTAGAAGGGGCTGAGCCACACGGCGTCCACGCCGAGGTCGCGCAGGTACGGAAGTCGGGAGCGTACGCCCTCCAGGTCGCCCATGCCGTCGCCGTTGCTGTCGGCGAAGCTGCGCGGATAGACCTGGTAGATCACCGCGTCGCGCCACCAGTCGCGGTGCGCGGCGACAGTGGCGAGACCGGAGTTCGGGGCCTGGTCGGCGGAGTGCTGGCTCATGGCGTCCTTGATGCGATGGGGGTCCTCCCACCCGAACGCGGTCGGGTGCGGGGAGGAAACGGCTGTGGGGGCGACCCCCTGCTCACGCGATGCCCTGAGCACGGGGCGAGAGGCGTCGGGGCGGGGGGATGAGGCGGCCGCGGTACCGGCGGGGTCGGATGGGCACCGCGGCCGCCACCCGCGCGCGTCGAGCGCGCGGGAGTCTTGGGCGAGCAGGGATCTCCTCGGCGGATCAGCCCTTCGTTCCGCCCGCGGTGAGTCCGGTCACCAGGTTCTTCTGCACGAGGTAGAAGAAGGCGGAGACGGGTATCGCGACGAGTACGGCCGTCGCGGCCATCAGGTTGCGCTGCGCGTCGTGCTCGCTGACGAAGCTCTGCAGTCCGACGGCGAAGGTGTACTTCGAGTCGTCCAGCATGAACGTCGAGGCGAAGGCGACCTCACCGAACGCGGTGATGAAATTGTAGAACGCCGCCACCGCGAGACCCGGCTTGGCGAGCGGCAGGATCAACCGGAAGAAGGTGCCGAAGGGGCTCAGCCCGTCGACGCGGCCGGCCTCGTCGATCTCGAACGGAATGGTGTCGAAGTAGCCCTTGAGCAGCCAGGCGCTGTAGGGCACCGCCGTCGAGCAGTAGACGAGGATCAGGCCGAGGTAGGAGTCGATGAGCTGCAGGTCCGAGAGGATCTGGTACATCGGCACGATGAGCACGGCGATCGGGAACATCTGGGTGACCAGCAGGACCCACATGAACTTCTTGTAGCCGGGGAAGCGCATGCGCGAGACCGCGTAGCCGGTGGTGGCCGCGACCATCACGCCGACGACCGTGGTGCCCAGCGACACGATGAGCGAACTCTTCATCCACTCGAAGAAGTTCGTGTGCTGGAGCACGAAGGAGTAGTTGTCGAACGTCATCGTGTCCCAGATGCGTTCGGGGTGCAGATAGTCGTCCTTGTCCGGGCCGAGGGACAGGTAGACGAGCCAGGCGATCGGGAACAGCGCGACCAGGCTCGCGACGATCAGGATGCCGTGGGAGACGAGCGAGCCGGCGAGGCCGCGCCGACCGCGCTTGCGTGCCGGACGCGGCGCCTCCTCGTGCCCGGAGGTCTGCTCGGCCGGAGGCGTCTGAAGTGTGGTGGTGCTCATGGAGACTCCTGCCTCAGATCGCGAGCTGCTGGTCATTGCGGTTCAGCCAGCGGCGGTAGAAGGAGGTGAAGACGATCAGGATGGCCAGCAGCAGCATGCCGTAGGCCGCCGACTGCGCGAAGTCGCGCGGCTGCTGTCCGAAGCCGAGGTAGTAGGCCCAGGTGACGAGGATCTGCGCGTCCTGCGCGGTGTTGCCGAACAGCAGGAAGATCACCGCGAACTGGTTGAACGTCCAGATGATGCCGAGGAGCACGACGGTGGAGCTGACCGACCTGAGACCCGGCAGGGTCACGAAGCGGAACTGCTGCCAGGCGTTCGCGCCGTCCATCTCGGCGGCCTCGTACAGCGTGGCGTCGATGGACTGCAGTCCGCCGAGCAGCGAGACCATCATGAACGGCACACCGCACCAGGTGTTCACCATGATCGCGGCGAACCGCTGCCAGAAGGTGTCCTCCAGCCACGCGGGCGCCGGCAGGTGCACCGCGTCGAGCATGGAGTTGATGATGCCGCCGTCGGCGAGCATGAAGCGCCAGCCGAAGACGGTGACGAAGGTCGGCACGGCCCAGGGCAGCACCAGGATCAGCCGGTAGAACGTCCGGCCGCGCAGCTTCTGGTTGAGCAGCAGCGCGAGACCCAGGCCGATGCAGTAGTGCAGGGCGACACACAGGACGGTCCAGGCGATGGTCCAGATGAAGTGCGACCAGAAGCGGTCGTACGACGTCGGACCCCACAGGATGTCCTTGTAGTTGTCCAGGCCGATGAACTTGTAGGTGGCGTCGATGTGGTTGACGCCGATCGTGCGGGCCGAGTTGAGGCTGTTGGCGTCCGTGAACGTCAGATAGAGGCCCCGCACCAGGGGATAGAGCACCAATCCGCCGAGTACGACGACGACCGGGGCGATCATCGCGTACGCATACCAATACTTCTGGTACGAGTGCTTCAGACGCTGCATCCGGCCGGGACGCGGTGCTCGGTCACCGCGGCGCTTGCCGGTCGCTCGGTCGATGGCGACTGTCATGGTTCGACACCTTCTGCAAGATCAGGAGTTGGGCGCACACAGCCGGTGGCCGCCGGTTCCGTTCCCCCGATTGTCCCGGGGAGGGATCCGGCGGCCACACGGGCTCACTTGCTGAAGTCCGGGACCAGCTTGGCGATCGCCAGTTCGGCGTTGCTCAGGCCCTTGTCCAGGGACTCCTTGCCACCCGCGATCTTCGGCAGCTCGGTGTCGAGCGGGCCCCACAGGGAGCCGTACTCGGGAAGCGCCGGGCGCGGCTGGGCGGCGGGGAGGACGCCCTGGTAGCCGGCGATGCCCGGGTCGGCCTTGACCTCGGCGGTGTAGGCGTCGTCACGCGTCGGCAGCGTGGAGTTCTTGAGCGCGATCGTCGACTGCGACTTCGCGGAGGTCATGAACTTCACGAACTTCAGCGAGGCCTCCTGGTGGGCCTTGTCCGAACCCGCGTACACGGAGAGGTTGTGGCCGCCGGTCGGGGCGCCCGCCTTGCCGGTGGAGCCGGCCGGGACGGTGGCGATACCGAGGTTCGTCTTGTCCGAGAAGGCCGAGCCCTTGTAGAAGTTGGTGATCTCCCACGGGCCCTGGACGATCGAGGCGACCTTGCCGTTGACGAAGGCGTCCTGGATGTGGGCGTACGCGTCGGCGGTGGTGTCCGCCTTGTGCAGGCCCTTGCCGGAGAACAGACCCTGCCAGGTGCCGAAGGCCTTCTTGGCCTCGGGCGAGTTCACCGTGATCTTCTTGGCGTCGGCGTCGACGGTGTTGGTGCCCTCGCCGTAGAGGAAGGACTGCGCGTAGTAGGCCTGGGTCGAGCCCCAGTAGCCGTCGACGCCCGTCTTCTTCTTGATCGTCGCGGCGGCGGTCTTCAGGTCGGCCCAGGTCTTCGGGGCCTCGGTGATGCCGGCCTTCTTGTACAGCGCCTTGTTGTAGACGAGCGCGAGGGTGTCGGTGACGAACGGCACACCGTACGTCTTGCCGTCGAACTTGGCCTGCTCGATCAGGTTGGGCTGGAACTTCGCCTGGTCCGAGAGGGCCGCGGTGCCGTCGAGCGGCAGGAAGTAGCCCTTCTTCGCGAAGGCCGGGGTCCAGCCGACCTCGGAGCGCAGGATGTCCGGGGCGCCCTTGGAACCGGCCGCCGTGTCGAACTTGTTCTGCGCCTGGTCGAAGGGGACGTTGACGTACTTGACCTTGATGCTGGGGTTGGCCTTCTCGAATTCCTTGGCCAGGGCCTTGTACGTCGGCGCCTCATTGGTGGCGTTCGAAGTGTCCCACCAGGTGATGGTGGTGGGACCGGCAGACTTGCCGTCGCCGCTGTCACTGCCGCCACAGGCCGTCGCCGCGAGGGCGAAGGACGCCACCAGCGCGGTGGCCGCTATGCCACGCCGCATGAGATCTCCTTGAGGGTGAAAGCCCGAGTAGGTGGGGAATCGGTCCCGCCCGATCCCCTTGCCGACTTGCCGACTGCGCCGTTGCGTCCGCCGGGCGACGTGAACGTAACAGCCATGTAAGCGGCGCGAAAGACCTTGCAGCAAAAAAGTGCAAGAGCTGCCGAGAGTTACGCCGCCGTGACCTCGTGGCGTCCACCTCGAAACCCTGATACCGCGCCGCTCAGCAGACATGTGGGCCCCTGTGCAAGACTCTGCAAGCTCTTGCCATCGCTGTCCGGTACGGGGGATCATCGCCCTTCAGCGCCTTGCAGGAGCCACCCCTTCCCGCGGCGCACGCGCGGGACGCCGAGCCGACCAGAACACGAGGGAGCGCGATGACGCAGCAGCCCGGAGCGGGCCGATCAACCGCCCGCACACGGCGTCTGGTTGGTGGGCAGGGTGAGATGCGACCGGTACAGTCCAATCCTGTGACCACACGGCTTGCCGACATCGCAGCCCAGGCGGGGGTCAGTGAGGCGACTGTCAGCCGCGTCCTGAACGGGAAGCCGGGCGTCGCCGCGACCACCCGCCAGTCCGTCCTGGCCGCGCTCGACGTACTGGGCTACGAGCGCCCGGTGCGCCTGCGACAGCGCAGCGAGGGCCTGGTGGGCCTCATAACCCCCGAGCTGGAGAACCCGATATTCCCTGCCCTCGCGCAGGTCATCGGGCAGGCCTTGACGCGCCAGGGCTACACCCCCGTCCTCGCGACCCAGACCCCGGGCGGCTCCACCGAGGACGAGCTGACCGAGATGCTGGTCGACCGCGGGGTCGCCGGCATCATCTTCGTCTCCGGCCTGCACGCCGACACCTCCGCCGACATGCAGCGGTACGAGCAACTGCGCGGTCAAGGTGTCCCGTTCGTCCTGGTCGACGGCTTTTCGCCCAAGGTGCAGGCGCCGTTCATCTCGCCGGACGACCGCGCGGCGATGGCGCTCGCGGTCACCCACCTCGCCTCGCTCGGGCACACCAGCATCGGACTCGCCCTCGGCCCCAAGCGGTTCGTGCCGGTCCAGCGCAAGATCGAGGGCTTCGTGCGCACCATGCAGGAGCAGCTGAACCTGAGCCCCGCCGATGTCGAGGAGCGACTGGTCCAGCACTCGCTGTACACGCTCGAGGGCGGCCAGGCCGCCGCGAGCGCCCTGATGGACCGCGGCTGCACGGCGATCGTGTGCGCCAGCGACATGATGGCGCTCGGCGCGATACGGGCGGCGCGCCAGCGCGGCCTGGAGGTCCCCAAGGACATCTCGGTCGTCGGATTCGACGATTCGCCGCTGATCGCCTTCACCGACCCGCCGCTCACGACGATCCGCAAGCCGGTGCCCGCGATGGGACAGGCCGCGGTGCGCACGCTGCTGGAGGAGATCGGCGGGACGCCCGCGCCGCACAGCGAATTCGTGTTCATGCCGGAACTGGTGGTGCGCGGTTCGACCGCTTCTGCCCCTGGGGACCGGAATCGTCCCTAGGGAGGATGGCCGGAGGGCCTTCCGCCTCCCCCGGGCGTAGAACGTGCGACGAGGACCCGACCAGGGGATGATCGGTGCGGGAAAGCTTTTCTGGCAGACTCTGCGCCTATGGGTGAGACGACCGTGACGACACTGGAAGGCCGGGAGCAGGCCACTCCACAACCCGTCGCGGAGGAGAAGGCGGGGAACAAACTCCTGCGTCGTATGCGGGCCCCGCGTCGCCCCCGCCTCTGGTTCGAGATCCTGCTCATCGCCGTGAGTTACTGGACGTATTCGCTGATCCGGAACGCCGTTCCGGAGCAGCGACGCGAAGCGCTGCGCAACGCGGACTGGATCTGGCAGGTGGAACACCACCTCGGCGTCGCCGTCGAGGAGTCCGTCAACCACGCCGTGAACTCGGTGACATGGTTGATCATCGGCATGAACTACTACTACGCGACGCTGCACTTCGTGGTGACGCTGAGTGTTCTTGTCTGGCTGTACCGCTGTCATCCGGGCCGCTACGCGGCGGCCCGTCTTGTCCTGTTCGCGACCACGGCGGTGGCTCTCGTGGGCTACTACTTCTTCCCGCTCGCGCCACCCCGCCTGATGACCGGCGGCACCTTCGTCGACACGGTCATGGTCCACCAGACCTGGGGCTCGATGGCCTCCGGCGACCTGAAACACATGTCCAACCAGTACGCCGCGATGCCGTCCATGCACATCGGCTGGTCCCTGTGGTGCGGCCTGACCGTCTTCGCGCTGGCCTCGGCCCCCTGGGCCCGCATCCTCGGCATCCTCTATCCGGCGGCCACGCTGCTGGTCATCGTCGCCACCGCGAACCACTTCTGGCTGGACGCGGTGGGCGGCCTGCTCTGCCTCGCCTTCGGCTTCCTGGTGGCGCGCCTGTGGTACGGGGCGCTGCCGTACTCCCTGCCGCAGTGGGTACCGGGAACGCGCGGGGCGCCGGCCCTGCCGCTGAAGGTCTGACGCCTGACCGCCGCCCGCCGCCCGCCGCCCGCCGTCACGTTCCGTGACCGTCCGGGGGTTCCTCAGGCTCCGTAGAACAGCTCGTCCACCACGGCCCGGGCCCGCCGGGTGGTCCGCCGGTAGTCGTCGAGCATGTCCCCGACGTGCCCCGGGTCGTACCCCAGGTAGCGGCCCACGGCGGCGAGCTCACGGCCGTCCGAGGGGAAGGTGTCCCCGGCCCGGCCCCGCACGAGCATGACGGCGTTCCGGACACGGGTGGCCAGGACCCACGCCTCGTCCAGCGTCGCCGCGTACTCCGCGGACAGCAGATCCGCCGCGCAGGCGGCGGCCAGCGCCTCCCGCGTCCGGGTCGTCCGCAGGCCCGGCTCGACCCAGCCGTGCTGGAGCTGGATCAGCTGAACCGTCCACTCCACGTCGGAGAGACCGCCGCGCCCGAGCTTGGTGTGCAGCGTGGGGTCGGCGCCGCGCGGCAGCCGCTCCGTCTCCATCCGGGCCTTCAGCCGCCGGATCTCCCGCACGGCCTCCTCGCCGAGACCCTCCGCCGGATACCGCAGCGGATCGACCAGCTCGATGAAGCGGCTCCCGAGGTCCGCGTCCCCCGCCACGACCTCCGCGCGCAGCAGCGCCTGCGACTCCCACACCAGCGACCAGCGCCGGTAGTACGCCTCGTACGAGTTCAGGCTCCGGACCAGCGGCCCGGACTTCCCCTCGGGCCGCAGATCCGCGTCGATCAGCAGCGGCGGGTCCGCGCTGGGCAGCTGGAGCAGCCGCCGCATCTCGGACACCACGGCGTTCGCGGCCCGCGACGCCTCCTGTTCGGCCACGCCCTCCCGCGGCTCGTGCACGAAGAGCACGTCCGCGTCGGAGCCGTAGCCGAGCTCATGGCCCCCGAAGCGGCCCATCCCGATCACCGAGAACCGCGTGGGGAGCGTGTCCCCCCAGCCGTCCCGCACCACGGCCCGCAGCGTGCCCGCCAGCGTCGCCGCAGTCAGATCGGACACCGCGCCGCCGACCAGGTCGACCAGTGCCCCCTGATCGGCGACGGCCGGCGTCTCCTCGGTTCCGTACGAGGCGATGATGTCCGTCGCGGCGGTGCGGAACAGCTCCCGCCGCCGCACGCCGCGCGCGGCGGTCACCGCCTGCTCGCCGCCGTCGGCCCGCCGCACCGCGGCGAGGATCTCCTGTTCCAGATGGGCGCGGTCGCGCGGTTCGAGGCCGCCGCCCTCCCCGTCGCCCAGCAGTGCCACCGCCTCCGGCGCCCGCATCAGCAGGTCCGGCGCGAGCCGCCCCGCCGAGAGCACCCGCGCGAGGTTCTCGGCGGCGGCGCCCTCGTCCCGTAGCAGGCGCAGATACCAGGGGGTCTTGCCGAGCGCGTCCGACACCTTGCGGAAGTTGAGCAGGCCGGCGTCGGGGTCGGCGGAGTCCGCGAACCACCCCAACAGCACCGGGAGCAGGGTCCGTTGGATCGCGGCCTTGCGGCTGACCCCGGAGGCCAGCGCCTCCAGGTGGCGCAGCGCGGCGGCCGGATCGGCGTACCCGAGGGCGATGAGCCGTTCCCGGGCCGCGTCCGGGCTCAACCGGGCCTCGACCGGCGCCAGTTGGGCCACGGCGTCGAGCAGCGGCCGGTAGAACAGCTTCTCGTGCAGCCGCCGCACCATGGCCGCGTGCCGCTTCCACTCCCGGTTCAGTTCCTTGACCGGGTCGGCGCGCAGCCCGAGCGACCGCCCGATCCGCCGCAGATCGGCCTGGTCCTCCGGCACCAGATGCGTGCGCCGCAGCCGGAAGAGCTGGATGCGGTGTTCCATCGTCCGCAGGAAGCGGTAGGCGTCGTCCAGCTGTACGGCGTCGGCGCGTCCCACGTATCCGCCCGCCGCGAGCGCCTTGAGGGCGTCCAGTGTCGTACCGCTGCGCAAGGACGTGTCGGCCCGGCCGTGCACCAACTGCAGGAGCTGTACGGCGAATTCGACGTCCCGGAGCCCTCCCGGAGCGAGCTTCAGCTCCCGCTCGATCTCGGCGGCCGGGATGTTCTCGACGACGCGGCGCCGCATCTTCTGCACGTCGGCGACGAAGTTCTCCCGCTCGGCGGCCTGCCACACCAGCGGGGAGAGCGTGGCCACGTACTTCTCGCCCAGCTCCAGGTCACCCGCGACGGGGCGGGCCTTGAGCAGGGCCTGGAACTCCCAGGTCTTGGCCCATCGCTGGTAGTAGGCGAGATGGCTGCTGAGCGTCCGCACCAGGGGACCGTTGCGGCCCTCGGGGCGCAGGTTGGCGTCGACCGGCCAGATGCTGCCCTCGACGGTCGTCTCGGAGCAGATCCGCATCATGTGCGAGGCGAGCCGGGTGGCCGCCTGCACGGCCTTCTGCTCGTCGGCCCCCTCGACGCCCTCCCCGACGAAGATCACGTCGACGTCGGACACGTAATTCAGCTCGTGTCCACCGCACTTGCCCATCGCGATGACCGCGAGCCGGCACAGCGCTGCGTCGTCGGGCGCGGCGGCCCTGGCGATGGCGAGCGCGGCGCGCAGGGTCGCGGTGGCGAGGTCGGCGAGTTCGGCGGCGGTCTGGGCGAGGTCGGTGGTGCCGCACACGTCGCGCGCGGCGATGGAGAGCATGCAGCGGCGGTAGGCGACGCGCAGCGAGACGGGGTCCGTCGCGTCCGCCAGCCCCCGTTCGAACTCCTGGACTCCGGGATGCAGGTCCTGTGCCTCGTAGGTGACGAGGGCCTGCCAGTCGTGCGGGTGCCGGGCGAGGTGGTCGGCGAGCGCGGCGGAGGCGCCGAGCACGCCCAGCAGCCGGTCCCGCAGCGGTTTGGCCGCGATCAGTGTGTCGAGCAGCTCCCGCTGCGCGGGGTGCCCGTCCTGCGCCTCGACGAGCCGGACGAGTCCGAGGAGCGCGAGGTCCGGGTCGGCGGTGGCGCCGAGCGCGTCCAGCAGGACCGGGTCGGACCGCACGGGCGCCAGTTCGGGCCCCTCCAGGAGCCTCTCGGCGGCCGACGGATCGGTGAAGCCGTGTCGCAGCAGCCGCGTGAAGGTACTGCTTCTGCGCCCCGGCGCCGTCATCCCGGCCTCCTGTCGGATCGGATTCCACGGACCATCGGATCAAGGTCGTGCGAAGCGAGCCTAACCCCGGTCCCCAGGGTGGCGCCCCGCGCCGGTCTGGGCTTGTGTGGACTGAGCCATGAGCCGCACGACAAGGGAGTCAAGCCATGGACATGACACTCGAAGTGATCCTGCTGCCGGTCTCCGACGTGGACCGGGCCAAGGAGTTCTACCGGGACAAGGTCGGCTTCCATGTCGACCTGGACGGGGAGGTGATGGAAGGGGTGCGGATCGTGCAGCTGACGCCGCCCGGGTCCGGATGTTCGATCGCGCTCGTCGACGGGCTCGAGGTCCCGACGGGGACGCCGCGGCCGGGGACGTACCACGGGATGCAGCTGTGCGTGCAGGACGCCGCGGCGGCGTACGAGGAGCTGACGGGCCGCGGTCTCGACGTGAGCGAGCCGGTCGCGTTCGCCCCGCAGGACGGGGCCACCTTCATGTATTTCAAGGACCCCGATGGGAACGGATGGGCGATCCAGGAGTACCGCCGGCGGGCGACGGAGCCGCTGCACCAGGTGCTGGGCCAACTGGCCCGCGATCGCTGACGGCAGCAGTTCATCCGCTCTTCATCCCACCGGTTGAGGGACGTGGGCCCCGGGAATGTTGGCGTGTGCATGCTCTGTCCGCACCGCCATCGTCGCCTCTCCCCCCACCGGAGGTCTGAAGTGTCCGGCAGAAACGTGTACCGCCGCGGTCGTGCCGTCGTGGCATCCTCCCTCGCCTTCACCGCGGCCGCGGTCGGGCTCTGGACCGGGTTCGCCGGTTCGTCCCCCGCCCGGGCCGCGGCCGCGGTCCCGACCCCGGACCACGTCGTCGTCGTGGTCTTCGAGAACCACGCGTACAGCCAGGTGATCGGCTCCTCCAGCGCGCCGTACATCAACTCGCTCAAGACCGGCGGGGCCAACCTCTCCCGGTCGTACGCCGAGACGCACCCGAGCCAGCCCAACTACTTCGCCCTGTTCTCCGGCTCCACCCAGGGCATCACCGACGACAGCTGCTACACGCCCGGCTTCTCGTCCGCCCCGAACCTCGCCTCCGAGCTGATCGCGGCGGGCAGGACGTGGGGCAGCTACAACGAGACCCTGCCCAGCCAGGGTTCGACCACGTGCAGCAGCGGCACGTACGCGCGCAAGCACAACCCCTGGTTCGGCTTCAGCAACGTCCCGACGTCCAGCGCCAAGACGTTCGCCCAGTTCCCGACGGACTACACGGCGCTTCCGCAGGTCTCCTTCGTCGTCCCGAACCTGTGCAGCGACATGCACGACTGCTCGGTGTCCACCGGCGACACCTGGCTGAAGAACAACCTGGGCGCGTACGCCACCTGGGCCAAGACCCACAACAGCCTGCTCGTCGTCACCTTCGACGAGGACAACCGGCTCAGCGGCAACAAGATCCCGACGGTGCTCTACGGCCAGCGGGTGACCGCGGGTTCCTCCTCCACCACCACCTACAACCACTACGACCTGCTGCGCACGCTGGAGGACATGCACGGCCTCCCGCACGCGGGCAACGCGACCTCCGCCAAGGACATCACGGGCATCTGGACGTCCTGACATGTACGTAGCGGACAGCCGCGCCGGTACACCGGACACTCCGGCGGCGTCCGCGGAAGGCGCCGCCCGGCCCCGCGCCGGGCGGCGCCGTGCCGCGGTCGCGCCCACGGTGCTGGCACTCGGCACGGTCAGCCTGATCACCGACGTCTCCTCGGAGATGGTGACGGCGGTACTGCCCCTGTACCTGGTGGCGGGCCTCGGCCTGTCCCCGCTGGGCTTCGGGCTCCTCGACGGGATCTACAACGGCTTCTCGGCCGTGGTCCGCCTGGCCGGGGGGCATCTCGCCGACCGGGGCGGCGGCCGACACAAGTGGGTGGCGGGCGCCGGGTACGCCCTCTCGGCGGCCTGCAAACCCCTGCTCCTGGTGGCGCAGACCCTGACACCCATCGGCCTGGTCCTCGCGGCCGACCGCACCGGCAAGGGCCTGCGCACCGCCCCGCGCGACGCCCTCATCTCCCTGTCCAGCACCCCGGAGACCCGCGGCCGTGCCTTCGGCGTCCACCGCGCGATGGACACGGCGGGCGCCCTGCTGGGCCCGCTGGCCGCCTTCCTGATCCTCCGGGCCACCGTCGACGGCTACGACGCGGTGTTCCTGGTCAGTTTCTGCGTGGCCGTGGCCGGCGTCCTGGTCCTGGTGCTGTTCGTGCCGGGGGGTTCGGCGGCGCGGGCCGCCACCCCACCCGGCCCACCCGGCCCACCTGCCGCGCCCCGCGCCACCCTGCGCGCCGCCCTCGCTCTGCTGCGCCGCCCGGAACTGCGCCGCATCGCGGTCTGCGCGACCCTGCTCGGCCTCGCCACGGTCAGCGACTCGTTCGTGTTCCTGCTGCTCCAGCGCAGGCTCGGAGTGCCGGACCGCTGGTTCGCGCTGCTGCCCCTCGGCACGGCCGCCGCGTTCCTGCTGCTGGCCGTCCCGCTCGGCCGCCTCGCGGACCGGGCCGGCCGGTGGCGGGTGTTCCTGGCCGGACACGGCGCCCTGCTCCTCGCGTACGCCCTGCTGCTCACGTCCTGGCACGGGGCGGCGCTGCCGTACGCCGTCCTGCTCCTGCACGGCGGTTTCTACGCGGCGACGGACGGCGTGCTCATGGCCGCGGCCTCCGACAGCGTGCCCAAGGAACTGCGCTCGTCCGGGCTCGCGCTGGTCCAGACGGGGCAGGCCCTGGCCCGGTTCGTCTGCTCGCTCGGCTTCGGCGCGGCGTGGACGGCGTGGGGCGACCGCACGGCGCTCACCGCGTCGGCCGTGGCCCTCGCCCTGTGCGCCCTGTTCGCCCTGAGCCTGCGCCCCACCCACCGCACCCCCTCGGCAGAAGGCCTCGTATGACGCTGCGAACCCGCATCCTGGTCCTGGTCTGCGCCCTGGTCGTCCTGGCGGGCGTCGCGACGGCCTCCGTGCTGCACGCCTCGGCCCGCGCCGAGCGCAGGAACGAGGCCCGCCCCGGCGGCCCGCGGATCACCGCGGGGCGGGTCTCCCTGACCGACTCCCGGCGGCTGGTGTTCCGGAACATGGCGTGGGGCCCGCACCGCGACGAGCTGACGGCCGTCCCGGCGTCCGACCCGTCGGGCCCGCGCACGGCGTCCGAGGTCAAGTGCCTGCGCTTCTACGCCGCTTCGGGCACCGGTGTGTGCCTTCAGGCGGTGCACGGCACGGTCCGCGACACCTACCGGGCGGTGATCCTCGACGCCGGTCTGCGCGTGACGGCCCGCTACGACGTGCCCGGCATCCCGTCCCGCGCCCGTGTCTCGCCCAGCGGCCGGTACGCGGCCTGGACGGCGTTCGTGGGCGGCGACTCCTACGCGGGCACGAACTTCTCGACCCGGGCGGCCGTCGTCGACACGCGCACGGGGAGGCTGACACCGTCCCTGGAGGCGTACCGCGTGGTGAAGGACGGCAGGCCCTACCACGCGGCCGACGTCAACTTCTGGGGCGTGACCTTCGCGGACGACGACCGCACCTTCTACGCCACGATGGCCACGCACGGCACCACCCACCTGGTCCGCGGCGACCTGCGCACCCGCACCGTCACCACCCTGCGCACGAACGTCGAATGCCCTTCCCTCTCCCCCGACGGCACCCGCGTCGCGTTCAAGAAGCGCGTCAAGGGCCTTCCCCAGGACGCCCCCTGGCACCTGTACGTCCTCGACCTGCGCACCGGGCGCGAAACCCCGCTCGCCGAGCCCCGCAGCGTCGACGACCAGGCGGTCTGGCGCGACGACCACACCCTCGTCTACGCCCTCCCCGGCGACTACGGAGCCGACCTGTACACGGTCCCGTCCGACGGCACGGGAAAGCCGCGGCGCATCAGCACCGCGGCGGTGTCTCCCGCGTATGTGCGCTAGGGAGACACCTCCAGCGCGTCGCGTCGCGGCCACCGCGGGCCCCACCCGGGTCCGCCGCCGCCTCGCTTCATGACGGCCGCCCGCCGAACTGCCAGTCGTGGACCTCGATGTCGGCGTACCGGTCGGGGGTGAGGACGGCGCGGGCCGCGTCCGGGTCCGGCGCCCGCACCAGCGCCGCCGTACCCAGCCAGGCGGAACCGTCGTCCGACAGCAGCGGCCCGTGGGCGATCAGCCCGTCCTGCTCCGGCGGCACGTCGAGGTCGGCGGCCCGCCCGGCGCCGAGGCCGAGCACCAGATACCGGTTGCCACCGGTACGGCCGCCGGGAAACTCCCACATGGTGCGCCCCAGCGTGTTGCGCCACCGGCGCACCAGCACGTCGCGGTACACGCCCGCCTGGTAGCCGGGCTCACCGAAGGCGAACGCGTGGGCGGCCGCGGGATCCGGCAGGTCGACGATGTGCACGCTGCCGGTGGGCGCGTCCCGGTCACCGTCGAGGGTCGGGCCGCGGGCGATCATCTCCGCCGCGTACCGGTCCATGTAGGACCAGTGCTCCTCCAGCAGTTCGTCGCGCAGTTCCAAGGAGCCGGGCCGGTCACGGTGATAACAGAAGAACTCCATACCCCCAGTCTTCATCACCGGCCCGCTTCCCCGGCCAACAGGCCGTGCGAGGGGCGGAGTTGACGGCGGAGCACGAGACAGCACCACGACCACCGGCGCCGCCGCGGACCTCCCGGCCCGCCCACTCCCTCGGACCCCGGCCGGCGCCGTCAGGCCCAGGACCCGTCCGGCGGGCAGCGGGGACCGGTCAGTTCCAGGGTGCCCACCATCGGATCACCCGCACGACCGAGAGGACGACGAGCGCTGCCAGAAACGCCCCCTCCCTCACATGCCGGCGCGAGCAGAACAGACGCGGCACACGCCGTGGGCTGCGCGGCAGCGGCCGTTCGCATCTGAGGCACGTACGGACACCGGCTCTTCGGGCGCTCCGCGCCTCGGCTTCCCCACCCATGCGCGTGACTCTAACCCCCCGGACAGACCCGCCCGCGGGGAGCCGAACCCCCGGCCCCCCGCCTCACCGCCCGGGGCCGACCCCGGCCCCGAAGACACCGTGGGGCGGGCGGGGGCCGCCCCGCGGGCCCC
>NZ_JBHWVI010000097.1:0-30245 GCF_042737005.1 Streptomyces sp. NPDC060027 | reverse complement strand
GTTCCGATCGGCGGCTTTCGTCCCCATGGGTTTGACTCGTGGTGTGCGCCGGATGCTCTCGCTGCTGCTCGTCGCCCTCGGTGCGGCCGGGGCGCTGGTCCTCGTCCACGGCGTCTCGGCGTGGTGGTGGTGCGCGGCGGGCCCGCTGCTGGCGCTGACCGTGCTCGGCTGCTGGGACCTGGGACAGCGACGGCACTCCGTGCTGCGGAACCATCCCCTGCTCGGCCATCTCCACTTCCTCCTGGAGGCCCTGCGCCCGAGGCTCCAGCGGTACTTCGCCGAGCGGGACCACGACGGGCGGCCCTTCGACCGCCAGGTGCGCGCCCTCGTGTACGAGCGCGCCAAGGGCGTCGAGACCGAGGGGCCGTTCGGCACCGGGCGTGACGTGTACGCGGGCGGCCACGAGTTCCTGGAGCCCTCGATGCGTCCGGTCGAGGTGCCGGACGAGCCGCCCGTCGTCCGCGTCGGCGGCCCCGACTGCACCCAGCCGTACGACATGGCACTGCTCAACGTCTCCGCGCTGAGCTTCGGAGCGCTCTCGTCGAACGCGATCATGGCGCTCAACCGGGGCGCTGCGCTGGGGCGCTTCGCGCACGACACCGGCGAGGGCGGCCTGTCGGACCACCATCTGCGGGGCGGCGGCGACCTCGTCTGGGAGATCGGCACGGGGTACTTCGGCTGCCGCACCTCCACGGGAGACTTCGAGGCGCGGGAGTTCGCGGACCAGGCCGCGCTGCCCGAGGTGAAGTGCGTTTCCCTGAAACTCTCCCAAGGGGCGGGGCCGGGGACCGACGGGGTCCTGCCGGGGGCGAAGGTGAGCGCCGAGATCGCCCGGGCGCGCGATGTCCCCGAGGGCGAGACCGTGGTGTCGCCGCCGTACCACCGGGTCTTCTCGACCCCACGGGAGCTCGTGCTGTTCATCGCGCGGATGCGGCGGCTGGCGGGCGGCAAGCCGACCGGCTTCAAGCTCTGCGTGGGCTCGCGGCGCCAGTTCCTGGCCGTCTGCAAGGCGATGCTCGCCGAGGGCGTGACACCCGACTTCATCGTGGTCGACGGTTCCGAGGGCGGTACGGGGGCCGCGCCCCCGGAATTCTCCGGCACTCTCGGCGCGCCCCTGACCGAGGGCCTGATCACGGTGCACAACGCGCTGGTCGGCACCGGGCTGCGCGACCGCGTCCGGATCGGGGCGAGCGGCAGGGTGGCCACCGGCTCGGACATCGTCAAACGACTCCTCCAGGGGGCCGACTACACCAACGCGGCCCGCGCGATGATGTTGGCCCTCGGCTGCGTCCAGGCCCAGCTCTGCCACACCAACGCCTGTCCGGTGGGCGTGGCGACCCAGGACCCCCGCCGGGTCCGCGCGCTGGACGTGGCCGACAAGTCCGAGCGCGTACGCCGCTACCAGCGGGCGACCGTGCGCAGCGCGAGCCGGATCATGGCCGCGATGGGCGCACGGGATCCCGGCGACCTCACGCCCCACCGTCTGCTGCGGCGCGTCGACGCGACGGCCGTACGGTCGTACGCCGAGCTCCACGAGTGGCTCGCGCCCGGGATGCTGCTGGCCGGGCCGCCCTCGTCCTGGGCGGCGGACTGGGCCGCCGCCGATCCGGACTCCTTCTGAGCGTCGGTGGGCGGCGGCCGGGCGTCAGAAGTCGACGGGGTCCCGCACGATCGGGCAGGTCATGCAGTGTCCGCCGCCGCGCCCTCGCCCCAGCTCGGCCCCGACGATGGTGATGACCTCGATGCCGGCCTTGCGCAGCAGGGTGTTGGTCTGGGTGTTGCGGTCGTAGGTGAACACCACGCCAGGCTCCAGGGCGACGGCGTTGTTGCCGCTGTCCCACTGCTGCCGTTCGGAGGCGTAGATGTCGCCGCCCGTCTCGACGACCCGCAGTTCGGACAGTCCGAGCGCCTTGGCGACGACATCGGTGAAGGGACGTGAGCCCTCGTCGGTGAGTTCGACGCCGGGGGCCTTGTCGCTCGGCCGCAGCGAGAAGGTGTGGACCGAGTTCATGATGGCCGGATACAGGGTGACGAGGTCGCGGTCGGCGAAGGTGAAGACGGTGTCGAGGTGCATCGCGGAGCGCAGTTTCGGCAGGCCCGCGACGATGACGTGCTCGGCGGCGCCGTTCTGGAACAGGGCGGCCGCGACCTGGCTGATGGCCTGCCGTGAGGTGCGCTCGCTCATGCCCATGAGGACGACGCCGTTGCCGACCGGCATGATGTCGCCACCTTCGAACGTCGCCTGGCCCCAGGTGAGTTCGGGGTCGCCCCACCAGACGGTGGAGCCCGCGTAGTCCGGGTGGAAGGAGTAGATCGCCTTCATCAGGAGCGTCTCGTCGTGGCGGGCCGGCCAGTAGAGCGGGTTGAGAGTGAGGCCGCCGTAGAGCCAGCACGTGGTGTCGCGCGTGTAGAGGGTGTTGGGCAGCGGTGGCATCAGGTACTCGCGCACACCGGTCGATTCACGGGCGAGGCCGAGATAGCCGGAGCGGAACTCGTCGGGCAGGTCGGCGGTGGCCAGTCCGCCGATCAGGTACTGGGCGAGGGAAGCGGGTTCGAGGGACTCCAGAAAGGCCCGGGTGGTGTCGACCAGGCCGAGTCCGACCTCGTTCGCTGTGATCTTGCGGTCCAGGAGCCAGTCCTTCGCCGCGGGGAGCGCCATGGTCCGGGCGAGCAGGTCGTGCAGTTCCACGACGTCCACGCCGCGTCCGCGCAGCTTGTTGACGAAGTCGGCGTGGTCGCGCTGGGCGTTCTCCACCCACATCACGTCGTCGAACAGCAGGTCGTCGGAGTTGGTGGGGGTGAGCCGGCGGTGGGCCAGGCCTGGTGCGCAGACCAGGACCTTGCGCAGCCTGCCGACCTCGGAGTGGACGCCGTACGCCGGACGGCTCGTGGTGTCTTGACTGGTCACGGTGTGCCTTTCTCCAGGTCGGAGGCTGACGGGTCAGAGGCTGATCCAGCCCAGCGCCAGGGCGACGATCCCGAGGACGGCACCGGCGATCGAGATGACGAGGATGACGACTTCGCGGGGCGAGAACGGCGCTCTGCCCTGCTCGCGTCGCGCCATCACGAACAGCACGGTGGCGGGCGCGTAGATGATGAAGGAGACGAGGATGAACCTCAGTCCGGCCGCGTAGAGCAGGAACGCCGTGTAGACGGTGGCGAGGGAGGCGACGACGAGGTCGCCGCCGAACCTGCCCCGGGTGATCTTCACAGCGAAGGCCGCCGCCAGCAGGAACGGGATGAGCGTCAGCGCGCTGGTCAGGTCGAGCGCGAAGTTGAAGGCGTCGTCCGAGAACAGCGTGACGACCAGGAAGACCTGGGAGAGCAGAGTCGTCAGGAGCAGCGCGGGCACCGGGACGTCGGCGGCGGTGGAGCGGGACAGGAAGCGGGGCATGTCCTCGTCCTTGGCCGCGACGAACAGCACCTCGGCCGCCATCAGCGTCCAGGCGAGGTAGGCGCCGAGCACCGAGACGATGAGGCCGACGCTGACGAAGACCTGGCCCCAGGTGCCGACCGCGCTCTCCAGGACCCCGGCCATCGACGGCTGTCTGAGCTCGGCGATCTCCGCCATCGGCATCAGCCCGTACGACACGATCGTGACCGAGGCGAAGATGGCGAACACGCTGAGGAAGCCGAGGACGGTCGCCCGGCCGACGTCCTCACGGCGTCTGGCGTGCCGGGAGTAGACGCTGGCCCCCTCCACTCCGAGGAACACGAACACCGTGGCCAGCATGGTGCCCTTGACCTGCTGGAAGAGGGAGCCTGCGTAGTCGGCGCCGCCCCAGTTGCCGGCGAAGACCTGGGGCTTCAGATAGAAGAGCGCCAGGATGATGAAGACGAGGATCGGCACGATCTTGGCCACGGTGACGATGCGGTTGATGGCCGCCGCCTCCTTCACCCCGCGCCGGATGAGGAGGAAGAACGCCCACAGGCCGGCCGAGGAGAGCACCACCGCGAGGACCGTGTCCCCGTCGCCGAGCGCGGGCGCGATCGCCCCGATGGTCGACATGATGAGCACCCAGTACGTCACGTTGCCCACGCAGGCGCTGGCCCAGTAGCCGAAGGCCGAGAAGAAGCCGAGGTACTCGCCGAAGCCCGCCTTCGCGTACGCGTAGACGCCCGCGTCGAGGTCCGGCCTGCTGATGGCGAGCCGCTGGAAGACGAAGGCGAGCATCAGCATGCCGGTGCCGGCGACGGCCCAGGCGATCAGCGCGCCGGCCACGCCCGTCTCCTGGGCGAACCGCCGCGGGAGGGAGAACACACCGGCGCCGACCATGGAGCCGACGACCATCATGGTGAGGGTGATCAGCGTCAGCTTGGCAGCCGGTGGCGCCGGAGTGTCCGTGTCGGCCTGCGTCATGGGCGTCCTGCGGAGACGGGCATCGTCGTGCGGGACCACGATGCGGGGCAAGGTCATCTGGCGACCTGAGCGACACTAACAACCAATTGCCCTAAATGCCCGACGAGAGGCGACAGGTGGCGAATCCAGCGCTTTCGTCCATGGAGGGATCCCTGTGGCTCGAAAGGCATCACCGGGGTACTGCCTTATTGATCTATCCGGCCGACAATCGGATCAGAGGGACGGAACGATCCCGAGCTGTCGTCGGAGAGGTGCGCATCGCGTGAGCGAGTTGTTGGGTGTGGCGGTACTGGGTGCCGGTCACATGGGGGCCGACCATATACGTCGAATCGACCAGGTGGTCAGCGGTGCCAGGGTCGCCGCCGTGGCGGACCCCGACACCGATCGCGCCGCGGAAGCGGTGGCGGGCATCGACGGTGTCTCGGTCCACGCCGAGACGGCGTCCGCGCTCGACGCCCCCGGCGTGCGGGCCGTACTGATCGCCTCCCCGGGCCCCGCGCACGAGGAGGCGCTGCTCGCTGCCTTCGCGCGGGGTCTGCCGGTGCTGTGCGAGAAGCCGCTGGTGCCGGAGTCGGCCGGGGCGCTGCGTGTGGTGGAGGCGGAGGTACGGCTCGGACGGCGGCTGGCGCAGGTCGGGTTCATGCGCCGGTACGACGCCGAGTACCAGCGCCTCAAGTCCCTGCTGGACAGCCGTCGGCTGGGCCGCCCGCTGATGCTGCACTGCACGCACCGCAATGTCTCCTCGCCGCCCGGCTTCACCTCGGCGATGCTGGTGAACAGCTCGGTCTCGCACGAGATCGACGCGGCGCGCTGGCTCCTGGGCCAGGAGCTCACCGCGGTGACCGTGCTGCGTCCCCAGCCGTCGGCGAACGCCCCCGAGGGGCTGATCGACCCCCAGTTCGTCGTGTTCGAGACGGCCGGCGGCGCCCTGGTCGACGTCGAGGTCTTCGTGAACTCCGGGTTCGGATACCAGGTGGGGTGCGAGGCGGTCTGCGAGTCGGGGACCGCACGTATCGGGGACGAGCGCGGCATGGCCGTGACGTCGGCGGGCGGCAGGTACGAGGAGGTCGCGCAGGACTACCTCGTCCGCTTCGCCGACGCCTACGACCGCGAGGTGCAGGCATGGGTGGACGCCACCCGGGCCGGCCGGGTCACCGGACCCGGCGTCTGGGACGGGTACGCGGCGTCCGTCGTCGCCGAGGCGGGTGTCCGGGCGCTGGAGAACGGCGGCCGGGTGACCGTCGAGCAGGTCCCGCGCCCGGACCTCTACGCCTGATCAGCCGCTGACGCTCGCGGCACCCGTCTCGAGGTGGCCGGTGAAGCGGCGCGACCAGCTCGCGTCGGAGCCGACCGTGATCGTGAAGTCGTACCAGCCGTCCTGGTACGCCACCGCGTTGAAATAGGCCTCCGCCGAGCCGCCCGCCGCGGCGGTGTACGTCCAGGGTCCGTCGGAGCGGTAGTGATTCGAGGTGACGGTGAACGTCACCGGGGAGGCGGAGGAGTTGGTCATCGTGAAGTAGACGGCCGTCTTCCCGGTGCCGGGTTCGGTCGCGTACCGCACGCCGACCTCGGCCGACCTGCCCGCCTTCGTCGCGTCTCCCTTGAAGCGGCGCAGGAAACGGTTGGGGCCGGTCATCGAGAAGTCGTACTTGCCGTCGCCGTAGCCCGTGCCGATGTTGAAGGAGTCGGAGGCGGTGCCGCCCGCGTCGACCGTGTACTGCCAGGGCACGGTGTCCCGGTAGGCGTTCGGGTGGAGGGAGAAGTGCGCCGCCCTCCTGGCCGGGGCGCCCCGGTTGGCCATGGTGAACCAGGCGAGGATCCTGCCGGTCGCGCCGAACTCCAGGTGGTCCAGAAAGCCGTTGGGCTGATACGGCAGCGCCCGGGCGGGCCGGGTTCCGGGCTCCTGTGCGGGCAGCGCGCCGGTGGTCGGCACAGGGTTGGGCAGCGGACCGCAGGTGGCGTACCCGATGACGCTCGTCGCGGGGAGCGACACGGCGCCGTGAACCGGGTGCGCGAAGTCGAAGACACCGGTCAGGTCACCGGCGACCCTGCGGCGCCAGGCGCTGATGTTGGGGCAGGCCGCGGGCTTGCCGAGAGCGCCGGTCCAGGTCTCCAGGAAACGCAGGACGGAGGTGTGGTCGAAGACCTCCGAGGAGACCCAGCCACCGCGCGTCCAGGGCGAGATGACGAGCAGCGGGACCCGGAAACCGAGGCCGTACGGGACGCCGTTCAGGTACTCGCCCGCGGTCCCGGCGGGCGGGGCGGGCGGCGGCACGTGGTCGAAGAACCCGTCGTTCTCGTCGTAGTTGAGGAACAGGACGGTGGAGTCGAGGACGTCCGTGTCGGCGGCGAGTGCCTTGTACACCAGGTCGACGAAGTGGGCGCCGTCGCCGGGCGGGGCGTACGGGTGCTCCGAGAACGCCTGGTTGGCGACCACCCAGGAAACCTGGGGCAGGGTTCCGGCGACGACGTCGGCCCTGATGGCCGCGGCGATGTCGTCGGGCGTGGAGCCGGTGGCCTTCGGGACGGAGGCCATGCCCCGGTCGTACAGCGGGTCGCCGGCCTTGGCGGCGGCGAACTTCTTGAAGTAGGCGCAGCCGTTGTCGCCGTAGTTGTCCTGGGCGTTCTGGTAGACCTTCCAGCTCACACCCGCCGCCTGGAGAGCCTCGGCGCAGTTCTGCCAGGTCAGGCCCGACTCGTCGCCGCCGTCGTAGCTGGAAGCGTCGACCTTGCCGCTCCACAGGTAGGTGCGGTTCGGCCCGGTGGCGCTGAGCGCGGAGCAGAAGTAGGCGTCGCAGATGGTGTAGTTGTCGGCGAGCGCGTAGTGGAACGGGATGTCGGAACGGTCGAGGTAGCCGAGCGACCGTACGTTGCCGACTGCCGAGACCCACTTGTCGAGCCGCCCCTTGTTCCAGGCGGCGTGCTGCGAGGACCAGGAGTGCGGGAGGTCGCCGCTGCACTGGGCGAGGGTCTCGCCGTCCTTGCCGCCCGCCGCGGGCGTGGAGCTGAGCTTCCAGGGGTACTGCCTGCTCTGGCCGTTGGGCTGGTCGAAGACCGAGTACCCGCCGGACAGCGCGATGCCGCTGCGGTCGTCGAAGCCCCGGACTCCCCTGAGCCGCCCGAAGTAGTGGTCGAAGCTGCGGTTCTCCTGCGTGAGGATGACGACGTGCTGTACGTCCGAGATCGTGCCGGTCGCCGCCTCCGTCGCGGGACGCGAGCCGACGCCCGTCGCGGCTCCCGCCACCACGGATGCGCCGAGCCCCACAAAGCTTCTTCGGCTGATCGGTGTCATTCGCCCGCCCTCGTCACTGGGGGGTGCCCCTGTGGCACACCGCGAGCAAGCGTGCCCAGCGCGTTCGCCGAGACTCAGCCGGCGCGGTGAGGGGTGGGTGAACAACGGTCGAAACCGTTCGCCCGGGCCCGAGTCACCCGAAGCCGCCCGGTGTCGCTGTGCACAGTCGCTCGACACCACTGTGCAAAGTCGCCCGGTACCGCTGGCGCGGAGCCGCCTGATGTCGCTTGCGCACAGCTGTTCCGTTACTGCTTATCGCGACCGTGATAACATCTAACGAAGCGAAGCGTGCTTCCTCGCGCTCCGTCCGCCGAAGAGCGGGACAGCCCGCCCGAGACCCGCACCTGACACGAAGAGGCGATGACATGGCCGCAGACACCCGGACCGGGACGGGCCCGCGCGACCGGTTTCGCGCGCAGGTCCAGCAGGAAGTGAAGACGGCGGCACTGCGCCAGCTGGCCGAGGGCGGCCCGGAAGCGCTGTCGCTCAACGCGATCGCCAAGCAGCTGGGCATGACCGGGCCCGCGCTCTACCGCTACTTCGCCAACCGCGACAGCCTGCTGACCGAACTCGTCGTCGACGCCTACGGAGACCTGGCGTCGGCCCTCCGCCGCACCGCCGAGGAGTGCACGGCGGACGCGGTCACCCGGCTGACCGAGCTGGTCCGCGCCTACCGGCGCTGGGCGCTGGCCGAGCCGCACCGCTACCGCCTGCTCTTCCGGGCCCCGCTCCAGGGGTACGACGCCCAGTCCACGAGCCTGGTCGAGGCCTCTCAGCCCGCCATGACCGTACTCCTGGACGCGGTGAGCGCCCTCGCCGAGCCGGGCACGCGGGTTCCGGAAGACGCGGCCGCGCAGTTCCGTGATTGGCGCGAACGCCACGGCTTCGAGAACACGTCGGAAGCGGTCGCCGTGCGCTCCACGATGCTGTGGGCCCATCTGCACGGACTGGTCGGCCTGGAGATCGAAGGCAACTTCACCTCGATGGGCATCGATCCGTCCTTTCTCTACGAGACCGAGGTGAAGGACTTCGTGCGCTGCCTGTAAGGCGGCGATCGGAAGAGATTCCCGGGCCCGGGGACTCGCACACATGCCCCTCGAACAGGAGAATGAAGGCAGGGCGCGCGTACGTCTTGGGGACCTCAAGTCACGTACGGCGTCTACGACTTGACCCCTAACGACACCTACCGCATCGGGACCACTCGCCCGGTCCGGGAGGACTGCGGCATATACCAGAAGCACCCCCGTATCGGGTGTTGCCAAATCCCTTACAGCGCGTCGCGGGCTGTGCGACAGTCGTAACGGTCCTTCCGTCAGCCCAGGTCGTACCGTTCCCGCATCGGAGTACGTCATGCCCTCCCATCTCTCTGCGGACCGCCCCGCCGCTCAGCCGCCCCGGCGCGGCACGGTCGACGCGCTCATCTCGCAGACGCGGCACCTGCGCGGCGAGGTGGACGCCGTACGGCGTGAGGCACCCGTCGACGACGAGGACGCGCAGGGGCGCTGGCAACGGGCGCTGTGCAACCTGGCACTCCATCAACTGAACGACCTGGACGAGCACTTGGCGCAGTTGCGGGACGGCCCGCCGGCCGTTCCCGTCCAGCCCACGGACACCCCCGCCGCCCAGGCCGTGCCGGCCCCACCCCGGCGCGGCTCGCTGCTGAGCCGAGTGGGCAGCGCCGAGTGGAACCTGCTGACGGACGAGGCCAGTTGGTCCGGTGAGCTCTACCAGATCCTGGGCCGGGACGCCTCCGCTCCCCCGCTCACCCTCGACGAACTGCCCTCCCTGGTCCTGGACGAGGACCGGCCGATGCTGACGACGATGGTCACCGACTGCCTCATCGACGCCAAGCCCATCGACGGGGAGTTCCGCATCGTGCGCCCCGACGGCGGAGTGCGGACCGTGCACATGATGGGTGAGCCCGTCCTGGACGCCGACGGCGGCACCGCCTCGATGTGGGCCGTGCTGCGCGATGTCAGCGAACTGCGCCGCAGCCAGCGGACGGTGGGCGAGACCCGTGAATCGCTCCAGCGTCAGCAGCACGTCGCCGAGACCGAGCACCGGCTCGCGGTCGAGCTCCAGGAGGCCGTACTGCCGCCTTGGCGCGGTTCCCTGCGGTTCCCGCGCCAAGGGCCCCGGGCCCTGGACGTCGCCGCACACTATCTGCCGTCCTCCACCAGCGCGCTGATCGGCGGAAACTGGTACGACGCACTCGAACTCCCCGACGGCGAAACCCTGTTGAGCGTCGGCGACCTCACTGGTCACGGGGTCACCGTGACCTCCGGCATGGCGATGATGCTCGGCGCCCTGCGCGGTATGGCCGTGGCGGGCACCCGGCCGGGGCAGCTCCTTTCCTGGCTGAATCAACTGCTCGACGCCACCGTCCAGCCCGCCCTGGGCAGCGCCGTCTGCTGCCGCTACCGGCCCGAGACCCGCACCCTGAGCTGGGCGCAGGCAGGACACCCCGCCCCGCTGCTGTTCCGCGACGGGACGGGGCGTGCGCTGGCCGCACCCGAGGGCGTCCTGCTCGGAGCCACCTCCGGCGCCGTCTACGGGCAGGCCGAAGAGACCCTCCACGTGGGCGACCTGCTGCTCCTGCACACCGAGGGACTGGTGCCCCGGCGGTCGGGGACCCCTCATCCGGACAAGGCCGGGAGCCGGGAAGGAACGGCGGCCGTCCGGAGCCTGCTCGGCCTGGCCCCGCGCTTCGACGGAGCCCGAACGGCCCAGGACTGTGTTCGGATGGTTGTCGAGGAGTTCGGCGAGACCGAGCGCGAGGACGACGCCTGCGTGCTCATCGCCCGGATCGGATCCTGACGCCGCAGCCGATGACACCCGTGCCCGACGACGCCTACGGCTGACGACAGGGGAAGTTGGCCGGGATCGGCATCGGCCACTGACGGCTGACGCCGTTGTCAGCCGAGTCATGGCGGCACCCGTCACCCGGCGACCAGGCCCGGAACACCGACCCACGCGGGGGAACAGGTCCCTTACGCCCGCGCGCTGTTGCCGCCCCTGGGCTTCGACGAAACCTTCGGCAGCGCGAGTTTGATCTCCTCACGCAGATCGCTGATCTTCGGATAGCTGGAGTACTGCCCGGTGAGCCGGTACATCTCGCGCAGGCGGTCCCAGGTGCGATGGGAGGAGTTGGACCCCATCGACGTCAGGGCCAGTCGCGCGTAGCGGTCGGCCTGTTCGGGGTCGTCGGCGATGAAGCAGGCCGACGCGAGGGAGATGTGGTCGAAGATCTTCGACCGCTCCCGGCCCGACTCCCGCAGCTTCAGCGCCTCCTTGGCGTGACGCTGCGCGGTGGCGGCGGCGGACGGCTCGTGCTCGGCGAGAGTGCGGTAGGCGAGAGCCTGCATGCCGTGCATGTCGGCCTCGTCGAACAACTGCATCCAACTGGGCGGCGGTACGTCACCGCGGTCGGAGACGAACAGGTCCTCCGCCACACCGAGGGTGCGCCGCATGGCCTGCCCCTTGCCCATGGAGGCCTGTGCCCAGGCCTCGATGGTGTGGAGCATGGCACGGGTGCGGGGCAGCACCTCCTCGCCGGAACCGGACTTGGCGAGCTTCATCAGGTCGAGCGCGTCGTCGGGCCGGCCCAGGTGCACCATCTGGCGAGCCGCTCGGGAGAGCGCCTCCCCCGCGCGCGGCCGGTCACCGCCTTCTCGGGCCGCGTGGGCGGCGATGACGAAGTACTTCTGGGCCGTGGGCTCCAGGCCGACGTCGTGCGACATCCAGCCCGCGAGGACGGCGAGGTTGGCGGCGACGCCCCACAGGCGCCGCTGGAGATGGTCGGGGTGCCGGTAGGAGAGCATGCCTCCCACTTCGTTGAGCTGGCCCACCACGGCCTTGCGTTGCAGCCCGCCGCCGCGGGCCGCGTCCCAGGCCCGGAACACCTCGACGGAGCGCTCCAGTTCCTCGATCTCCTGCGACCCGATGGGGGCGGCCTCATAGCGGTCGAACCCGGCGAGGTCGGCGTGCAGGGGGTCTTCGAACTGCGGAGCGTCGGCCGTCAGAGCCGGATCGGTGTGCAGCCAGTCGTGCATGGCAGTGCTGAGTGCGGATCCCGCGGCGAGCGCGGCACCCGCGCCCACCAAGCCGCGTCGGTTGAGCATGAGGTCCATTCCCGTGAATTCGGTGAGGACCGCGGCGGTTCGGTCGGGCGCCCACGGCATGCCATCGGGATGTTCCACACTCCCGCCGCCTTGCCGTTTCCCCGTACGCCCGTGCCTGACCAGACCGAGGTCCTCGATGGTCACGACACGGCCGAGACGCTCGGTGAACAGAGCCGCCAGCACCCGCGGCACCGGATCGCGCGGGATCTCTCCCATGTCGATCCACCGCCGCACCCGCGAGGTGTCGGTCGCCAGCTGGGGGTGGCCCATGGCCGCCGCCTGCCGGTTGACCAGCCGCGCGAGCTCGCCCTTGGACCAGCCAACCAGGCCGAACAGGTCCGCCAGGCGGGTGTTGGGTTGTCCGTTCACGTCAAGCCCCCAGGTTCTCGGCTGATTTCGACAGTAACCGCCTGTCAGTTGCTGAGCGACTATTCGCCAGGGTTCGCCAGGGTGCGCCAGATGGTGTGCCAGTGCACGCCGGGTGTCAGGTAGGAACGCGCCACCCCGACCCGGTTGCCAGGGACATTCCCCAGGATGAGCCAGGGCGGCCGGGGCGGGCGGCGCGGCAACTTGCAGGCACACGAAGGGATCTGTTTCGCCCATGTACACAGCATCGTCCTCCGTGTCCGCTCCGCCCCGGTCGTTGCACTCCCGCCCGGTGGGCAGCGGCCCTTACCTCGACCCCGCGCGTCAGGCGGCCCCCGTGCTCGGTGCCGGCCGGACGCGGCGCGTGCCGGGGCTCGGCACCCAACCGCTCAGCGGGAGACTCGACTTGTCCGGCCCTCAGGGCGCCCTGTTGCGCACGGCGATCGCGTCGGTGCACCGGATCTGTCCGGAGTTCGCTCCGGTCCAGGTGCTGCGCCGCAGCGGACGCTCCGTGCTCCTCGTCGGCACGACGGGGCGCAGCACGGCTGTCGCCAAGTGTTTACTGGACCACTCCCCCGTCTGGGCCGAGCGGATCCGGCATGAAATAGCGGCGTACCGCTCGTTCGTCCGGCACCGCCCACCGGTTAGGGTGCCCCGGTTGATCGCAGCGGATCCGGACAACTGCACGCTGGTGATCGAGCGCATGCCGGGCCGCGTGGCCGCGCTCCACCGGCACCCGGCCGAGGCCCCGCCCCGCGCGGACATCCGCGCCGCGCTGGGCGCCATCTGCCGGCTGAACGCGTGGCGGCCGCCGGCGGGGACCTTCAACGCCCCGCTGGACTACGCGGAACGGATCTCCCGCTTCCATGAGTTGGGGTTGCTCACGGACCGGGACATGGGCGATCTGCAGAAGCTGGTGCACGGCATCGCGGCTTCGTCCGGCCGCCAGGGCATGGGCCAGTTCTGCCACGGCGACGCCCTCCTGTCGAACGTCCTTCTCTCACCGGCCGGTCCAGTGCTGGTGGATTGGGAGCACGCGGGGTGGTATCTGCCGGGGTACGACCTGGCGACACTGTGGGCGGTCCTCGGTGACGCTCCCGTGGCGCGCCGTCAGATCAGTCAGCTCGCGCAGTCGGCGGGCCCCGCCGCACGGGACGCCTTCCTGGTGAACCTGATGATCGTCCTGACCCGGGAGATCCGTACGTACGAGACGGCCGTGCAGCGTTCCCTGCACGACGCGGCCCCGGCGGCACCGGGCCCGGCCCACCCGGCTGCCGCGCCGTCCGGAGAGGAACAGCGGCTACTGCTGAGGCGGCTGCACGACGACTGCCAGATGGCCCGGCGGGCCGTTCGCGCGGCGGTCGGAACTCGCTGAAGGGGACGGAGGTCCACGGTCACGCCGAGACACCGGCGCACCGTGGACCTCTGTCATGTCGGGGCACCGCCGTTCGGGGGCATTGGTCCACTCCACTGACGCCTCGCAGGCCGGGAGGCCACCGCCACGAAACCCCCTTCGCCCCGCCCTGACATGGGAAATCGCCTGCCTCTGGGCATGATTGACGGATCGTCGGAGAGCCGGTAGCACTGACGCGTTCGGCCCTCGCACGCCCCACCGCGCCCGACCGTCCCAGGAGGCTGCATTGCACTGGTCCGCCACCGAACCCAAGGGAACCACCGGGCACAGACGCGCGCGCAGGACCGCGGGAGCCGTCGCCTCGGCGGCGCTGCTGCTGCCCCTGCTCGGCGCGGCCCCTTCGAGCTCCGCCGAGGAGTCTCCCGCGACCGGGTTGCAGCGGGCCTTCGCCGCCGCGGCCACCGAGTACCACGTGCCGCAGAGCGTGCTGCTCGCCGTGTCCTACCTGCAGTCCCGCTGGGACGCGCACGCCGGCGCTCCGAGCGTCAGCGGCGGCTACGGTCCCATGCACCTGACCGACGCCCGGACGGCGATCGCCGGGGCTCCGCACCACGGGGACGGCACGGAGGACGCCCGCGGCGACAGCTCGCGCCCCGCCCTCCTGCCCGACATCAAGGCGCCGAAGGACTCCGAACTCCCGGCCCGGCTGAAGACGTTGACGAAGGCGGCCGACCTCACCGGCCTCCCGGCGGAGCGGCTGCGTACCGACGCGGCGGCGAACGTCGCGGGCGGCGCCGCACTCCTCGCCGCCGCGCAGCGGGACCTCGCCGAGCCCCTGAGCGCCGACGCCGCCGACTGGTACGGGGCGGTGGCACGCTTCTCGGGAGCGGACGACACCGCCACCGCGGCGACCTACGCCGACGACGTCTACGAGGTGCTGCGGGCGGGCGAGAAGCGCACCACGGACTCCGGTCAGCAGGTGACGCTCGCCGCCCAGCCGGGGCTGAGCCCCGACACCGCGCGGCTCGCCGACGCGGGACTGCGGACGGTCTCCGCCGAGGGCACGGAGTGCCCGAGGACGGTGTCCTGCGAGTGGATCCCGGCCCCGTACGAGGAGTTCGGCGAGGGCGACTACGGCAACCACGACCTGGGCGACCGGCCGGTCGCGCAGAGCATCAAGTACATCGTCATCCATGACACGGAGGGGACCTGGGACGGTGTGCTGAACCTCGTTCAGGACCCGACCTACGCGTCGTGGAACTACACCCTGCGGTCGACCGACGGGCACATCGCCCAGCATGTGAAGGCCAAGGACGTGGCCTGGCACGCGGGCAACTGGTACATCAACGCGAAGTCGATCGGTCTGGAGCACGAGGGCTTCCTCACCGCGCCCGACACCTGGTACACCGAGGAGATGTACCGGGCGTCGGCACGCCTGGTGAGGTACCTCTCCAGGAAGTACGACATCCCGCTGGACCGGCAGCACATCCTCGGGCACGACAATGTGCCGGGCCCCACGACCTCCACGATTCCGGGCATGCACACGGACCCGGGCCCGTACTGGGACTGGCAGCACTACTTCACCCTGCTCGGGCACCCCTTCCACCGCACGCTCGGCAAGGGGGGTGGCCTGGTGACGGTCCTGCCCGACTTCGACGCGAACCAGCCGGTGTACACGGGCTGCGTCACCAAGGGCGAGCCCTGCGCGGCACACGGTTCGAGCGAGGTACGGCTCTACTCCCGGCCGGACGTGACTTCGCCGCTCATCCAGGACATCGGCCTGTACCCGAAGGGCGACGCCTCGACGACCGGCGTGAACGACGTCGGCTCGCGCGCCTCCACCGGACAGCGGTACGCGCTCGCCGGACGGGAGGGCGACTGGACGGCGATCTGGTACCTGGGCCAGAAGGCCTGGTTCGAGAACCCGAGGAAGCAGCCGACGGCGGTGAGCGCATCGGGGCCCGCCGTGACGCCCAAGGAGGGTCTGGCGGAGATCCCCGTGTACGGAAGGGCGTACCCGGAGAAGGAGGCGTACCCGGCGGGCGTGCCCGTCCAGGCCGTCTCGCCCCTGCCGTACAAGGTGCTCGCGGGCCAGCGGTACGCGGCCGGTGACAAGGTGCCCGGCGAATATTTCTACGCGCCGACCTTCGACACGACACCGCACAAGGTCGTGATCGGAACCGACCAGTACTACGAGATCCAGTTCGGTCACCGGGTGGCGTTCGTGCGGGCCGTGGACGTGGACCTGGTTCGGTAGCGGATCCATTGGTGCGGGGGCCGGGTCCGCGCGGAGCGGGCCCGGTTTCCGTCTGTCGGTGAAGACAATGACATGGGCAACCGACCAGGGAATGTGCCGCCGAGGACAGGTTCGACCTCGGTAGGGCCAGTTAACGACATGTAACCGCGCGCCCGATCGATGTGCGCTGGGATGGGTCGCTCACAGTACGCGGCACATCTGGGGCGGGTATGGGCGACTTCGTCAAAGAGACTTCAACGCGGCCCGCCGATGCGGCGGACCCAAGGCAATGCCGGTGCGGTGGCAAAGCTCGTGACGGCGCACCGGCGGGGGCCGAGGAAAGGTTTCGGGGGCTGCTGGAGGCGGCACCGGACGCCATGGTCATCGTCGACGACACCGGCACCATCAGACTCGTCAACGCCCAGACCGAAGCCCTCTTCGGATACCGGCGCGAGGAACTGCTCGGGCACCCCGTCGAACTCCTCGTACCCGGCCGCTTCCATGCCCACCACCACCGTCACCGCGACGGCTACGCCAGCAACCGCCAGGTCCGCCCCATGGGCGCGGGACTCGAACTCCACGGCCTGCGCAAGGACGGCACCGAATTCCCCGTCGAGATCAGCCTCAGCCCGCTGGAGACCGCCGACGGCCTCCTCGTCTCCGCCGCCGTCCGCGACGTCAGCGACCGCAAGGCGGCCGAGGCCCGGATCAACGAGCTGGCCGGTCTGGTGGAGTCCTCCCAGGACGCGATCCTCGCCAAGACCCTG
Organism: Streptomyces sp. NPDC060027; assembly: GCF_042737005.1. Taxonomy (NCBI): domain Bacteria; kingdom Bacillati; phylum Actinomycetota; class Actinomycetes; order Kitasatosporales; family Streptomycetaceae; genus Streptomyces; species Streptomyces sp. NPDC060027. The sequence continues at coordinate 13,749 of NZ_JBHWVI010000097.1, read as the reverse complement.
GACGGGCACATCACGTACTGGAACGCGGCGGCACAGCGGCTCTACGGATACACCCGGGCCGAGGTGATGGGCAGGCACGTGTCGCTGCTCGCCACCACCGAGCGGCGGGACGAGGTCGACACGCTCCTGAACCGGCTGCGCAGCGGTGAGAAGGTCGAGCACTTCGAGACCCTGCGGCTGACCCGCTCCGGTGCCCTGCTGGACGTGGACATCACCCTGTGGCCCACCCGCGCGCCGGACGGCTCGGTCATCGGTGCCTGCGCCATCGTCCGGGACATCAGCGACCGCAAGAAGGCCGAGGCGGAGCTGACCTTCCTCTACGAACAGCAGCGGCACATCGCCCTCACGCTCCAGCGCAGCCTCATGGGCACCCCGCCCGCCATTCCCGGTGTGACCACCGCGAGCCGCTACCGGCCCGCCACGCAGGGAGCCGGGGTGGGCGGCGACTGGTTCGACCTGATCCCGCTGGGAGCCGGCCGGGTCGGGGTCCTGATCGGCGATGTGATGGGCCGCGGTCTGGACGCCGCCGCCGTGATGGGTCAGCTGCGCTCGGCCGCGCACGCCCTGGCCAAGACCGGCATGCAACCCCGCCAGCTGATGCAGGCCCTGGAGGCCGTCGTCGGCGACCTGGACGTGCCCGACCAGCTCGTGACCTGCTGCTATCTGGTCATCTCCGCCGACGCGGGCGAGGTGACGGTCTGCTCCGCAGGGCATCTGCCGACGCTGGTGGCCACGCCCGGTGCCGGTGCCCGGCCGCTCCCCGCACCCGTGAACGCGCCGCTCGGTGTCGGCGACGTCCTCTACGAGCAGGCGACCTCGGTGATACCGCCCGGGGCGACGCTCGTCCTGTACACCGACGGCCTCATCGAGACGCCGGGCAGCGACATCGAGGACCAGCTCGCCCGGCTCACCGCGACGCTCGGGGACCTGTTCGTCACCGCGCCCGACCTGGAGGTGGCCGCCGACCATGTGCTGACGGCCCTGCTCCCGGACGCCGACGGGCACAACGACGACGTCACGCTGCTGCTCACCCGGCTGCCCGACGGGCCCCTGGCCACCGTCAGCACCGACCTGCCCGCGGCTCCCGAATCGGTGCCGGAGGGCCGCGCCTTCCTCAGCAAGGCCATGACCTCATGGGACTGCGGGCCCACCACGGATGACGCCCGGCTCCTGCTCTCCGAGATCCTCACCAACGCCGTCCAGCACGCCCAGGGACCCATCGGCCTGCACCTGTGCCGCACCGCCACCGATCTGACCGTGGAGATCAGCGATCACAGCCCGCATCTGCCGCAGCCCCGCCCGGCCACCGAGGACGAGGAGTCGGGACGGGGCCTGATCCTCGTCCGCGCGCTCGCCGACGACTGGGGCGTACGTCCCACCGACGCGGGCAAGACCACGTGGTTCACCCTCAAACTCTGACGCCGGGACGGGCGTTCGGCCTCAGCCCTGCTGGAAGAGTTCCGCCGGGAGCGGCTTCAGCAGGGCGTACAGGTCGTCCGTGATCGGACGGTCCCAGGCGGCGATGGTCACCAGGACGTTGTCGCTGCGGTCGAACTGGACGCAGGAGATACGGGTCTCGGAGAGCTTCAACCGGCGCACGATCAGCAGGTTGTCGCCCTGCATCACCGGCATGTCCTCGGTGCCGGTGACGGTACACTCCTCGTCGTTCTCCAGCGCGATCAGCAGCTGGGCCACCTCGAAGGGGACCTCGCCCTCGGCGACGTCACGGGCCGGGGAGCCCTCCGGCAGGTTGCCGATGATCATCGCGGGGCCGCGGCCGCCGAAGAGGTCGTAGCGCAGGAAGACGCCCTGGCAGCTGCCGTCGGGAGCGGGCAGCAGGCCCGCGCCGAGATTGCCGGGCCAGTCGCCCGGATCCATGGCCAGAACGTCGAAGTCGGGCCCGGCGGGCGTAGCGCTGCGGCGGCGGAGGAAGGACATGCCGCAATGGTACGTGCACGGGCGCGTACCGGGCCCCGCGGGCGCCGTCCGGGCGGGGCCCGGAGAGCCGGCCCCGCCCGCGTCAGGAAGTGGCCTGTTCGCCCAGTGCCGCCGCCAGCCCCCTGCGGTCCGTGCCGACCTTGCGGTAGACCGCCGACAGGAGCCGGGCGACGGCGTGCTCGTCGATGTTCAGTTCCTCGGCGATCTGCGCCGGCGTGCGGTCCCGCGCGGTGAGTGCCGCGGCGGCGCGCTCGCGGGCCGTCAGGGTGTCCGTCTCGGTGCTGTGCAGGCGGCGCGGCCGCAGCCCCGCCGCCGCCAGCAAGTCGCGGGCCTCCTCGATCAGCCCGTCGGCACCGCACTGGACGGCCGCGTCGAGGCCCCGGTAGAGGTGCTCCGCGGCTTCCTTGGGGCGTCCGGCGCGGCGCAGTTCGGTGCCCAGGGCGACCAGGGCGCAGGCCAGTTCGTAGGCGGCCGGGGAGCGCTCCAAATGGCTGACGGACTCTTCGAGGAGTTCGACGCGGGCCGGGCCCGGCGAGACCTCGGCGGCGGCGCGCAGTGCCTGGCCGATCGCGGAGGGGGTGCCGTACTGGCGGGCGCGGTTCACCGCTTCGAGTGCGGTGGCGATGGCGCGCTCCGGGGTGTCGTGGCTCTCGGCGCGGGCGAGGTGGAGCTGCCAGGGGCACCAGGCGGGGTTGCGCATGCCGCGCGGGTCGAGGCGGCGGCCGGCGGACGCGAGCTCGGCGGCGGCGTCCTTGGTGAGGCCGCGGGCGAGCAGGAGTTCGCCGTACACGGTCTGGGCGTCCGGGAAGGTCACGGCGGCCGGGAAGGGCGCGCAGAACGCGTACTCCTCGGCGGTGCGCGCCGCTTCCTCGACCCGGCCCCGGGCGAGCAGGACCTGGATGAGGGTGCCGACCGCGTACCAGTGGACGGGGGTGCCGGGTCCGACGCGTTCGGCGAGCCGGAGGCCCGCGCGGACGAAGTCCTCGGCCTCGGCGAGACGGCCGCGGCGGAAGCGCACGTATCCGAGGATCGTGTAGCCGAAGGACAGGTGGGCGCCGTGCCAGCCCTGGGCTTCGAAGTCCGCGATCCCGGTGGCGAAGAGCTCCTCGGTGCGGCCCGGCCGGTCGGCGTACATGAAGGTCATGGCGACGAGGACCGGGACCTCGAAGCCGCGGTCGGCCTCGGCCCAGCCCAGGCCGCCGGCCAGGGCGCGTTCGGCGTGCTCCAGGGCGATGTGGGCGGGTTCGCCGCGCAGGGTGGCGTCCCAGGCGCGCAGCCCGATGACATAGCGCTCGGTGAGGTCGCGGCCGGTGAGCCGGTCGGCGAGACGGGCCAGCCGGCGGGAGCGGACGGGCGAGTCGGGTTCGTCGGCGCGGAAGGCGTCCCACATGAACTGCTCGGACTGCATGCGCAGCCGTACCCGGGCGTCGCCGGTGACCCGGATCTCGCGGGCGAGGGTCTCGGAGGCCTCGGCGAGGCGGTCGCTGTGCGCGAGGACCTGGGAGAGGCGGTAGACGATGTTGTGGCGCAGCTCCGGGTCGGTGATGGGCTCCTCGAGGGCGGCGCGCAGGTGGTTGACCGTGGTCGCCGGCTCGGTGAGCAGGGACGCGCAGCCCAGTTCGTACAGGACGGCGGCGCGGTCCCCGGGGGGCGGCGGTTCGCGCAGGGCGCGGGCGAGGTAGCGGCGGGCGGCGTCGGGGGCTCCGGCGCGCTGGGTCTCGCGGGCCGCGGCGCGCAGCTGCTGGACGATCCAGGTGTCGCCGTCGGGGTGGGTCTCCATGAGGTGACGGGCGGCGGCGGCCGGACCGAGGCCTTCGTCGATCACGCACCAGGCGGCCTGGCCGTGCAGGGCGACGCGGACGCTGCCGGGGATGTCCCGGTAGACGGCGGTGGCGATGAGCGGGTGGACGAATTCGAGGGGGTCGGCGCCGGTGAGGATACGGGCGGTGCGCAGGGCGTCCGCCGAGTCGGCGGCCTCCTCGGGGCCGAGGCCCGCGACGGCGGCGGCGAGCGTCGGGTGGATCTCCGTGCCGAGCACGGCGCAGGCCCAGGCGAAGCGGACGGTGGCGGTGCCGAGGCGTTCGAGGCGGGCGATCAGACCGCTGCCCTTGACGGCGGCGGCGAGGTCGCGCAGGAGGTGCGCTCCGTCCTCGGTCGGGGTCAGGCCGCGGTCACGGACCTTGGCGGTCAGCTCGACGGCCTCGAAGGGGTTGCCCGCGGTGACCGCCCAGCACTCGCGGCAGAACGCGTCGTCGGCCTGGGTGCCGAGGTCCTCGCGGACGAGCCGGGCGACGGCCGGCGCGCTGAGCGGTTCGAGGCCGAGGGGGCGCTGTCCGGCGCGGCCGGGCAGCCCTCTGAACGCCTCGGCGTGCTCGGGGAGTTCGTCGGGGCGGTAGGCGACGACGAGCAGCAGCGGGAGTTGTTCGGCACGTGGCGCGAACGCGGCCAGCCAGCTGAGTGATTCGGCGTCGGCCCAGTGGGCGTCGTCCAGGACGAGCACCATCGGGGCGCGCTGCACGGCGAGGTGGGTGAGCACCCAGTCGAGGCCGGCGCGCAGGCCCTGCTGGTCGGGCGGGGCGCCCTCGGACGGCGCGCAGAGGCCGAGCGCGGGGCCGACGATCGCGTACCAACTGCCCAGGGACGCACGGAGTTCGGCCTCGGAGAATCCGGCGAGCTGCGGCTGCAGGAGCTGGCGGGCGACGTGGAAGGCGACGCGCTGTTCCTGCTCTCCGCCGCGTGCGCTCAGCACGGTGCAGCCTTTGGCGGCGGAGCGCCTGCGCACTTCCGCGAGGAGGGTCGTCTTGCCGATTCCGGCGCGTCCGGCGAAGGCGAGGAGCGCGCCGCGGGAGCGGCCCGGTGGTTCGCCGACCTCCCGGCGCAGGCCGACGAGGTCGTTCAACGCCTCGTCGGCGGCGGACAGTTCACCTTCGCGCTCGAAGAGCGTCCGACGGCTGCGCAGGCTGCGTTGCCCCATGATCACCCCCTGTCACGATCGCGCGTCCACGCGGGGAGCGGATGCGCACCGTGACCTCCAGGCACCTCAGCGTACGCCCGGATCATCCGCGGGGCAGCCCGTTCGAGCGCTCCTGGTCAGAACCGCGTCATGACAGCGTGTCCGCGGAAGGGCCGGTCGGTGAGGGGCCACTTGGGCGCGGCGCGTCGGGCCGCCGCCCCTCCCCGGTGGGGGGGCGGGGCGGGAGGGCCCGGCGGTCGTCGGTTCAGGTCAGGTCGAACTCGCCCTCGCGGGCTCCCGATACGAACGCCCCCCACTCCGCGGGTGTGAAGATCAAGGAAGGGCTCTGCGGGCGGCCACTGTTGCGCATCGCGATGAAGCCCTCGACAAAAGCGATCTGGACGTCCCCCCGCCCTCGGCTGCTGGACTGCCATTCGGCGTTGCTGAGGTCCAGCTCAGGCTTGTCCCAGCCCGCGAGCGGGTGTTGCTCGATGGTGCTTTCGGCCACGTCCGTGCTCCTCCCGGTTCGTCGTCCGCGGCCAGCCTAGCGATCGGTCCCGGTGGCGGACAGGCCACGTGAGGGGGACGGTCTCAGGAGGCGGGCGGCGCGGCGCCGACCAGCCACATGGAGAAGAACTGGGATCCGCCGCCGTAGGCGTGGCCGAGCACCCGGCGGGCCCCGTCGACCTGGTGCTCTCCGGCCTGGCCGCGCACCTGGAGTGCCGCTTCGGCGAAGCGGATCATGCCGGAGGCGCCGATCGGATTGGTGGAGAGCACGCCGCCCGACATGTTGACGGGCAGGTCGCCCTCCAGTTCGGTCACCCCCGACTCGGTGAGCTTCCACCCCTCGCCCTCCTCGGCGAAGCCGAGGTTCTCCAGCCACATCGGCTCGTACCAGGAGAACGGCACGTACATCTCGACGGCGTCGATGTCACGGCGGGGATCCGCTATGCCCGCCTGGCGGTACACGTCCGCCGCGCAGTCCTTGCCGGCCTGCGGGGAAACGAAGTCCTTGCCGGCGAAGAGGGTCGGTTCGCTGCGCATCGCGCCGCCGTGCAGCCAGGCCGGCGGGCGCGGTGAACGGGCCGCTCCCGCGCGGTCGGTGAGGATCATCGCGCAGGCCCCGTCGGAGGAGGGGCAGGTCTCCGAGTAGCGGATCGGGTCCCAGAGCATGGGCGAGGCCTGGACCTTCTCCAGGGTGATGTCGTGCTCGTGGAGGTGCGCGTAGGGGTTCTTCAGCGCGTTGCGCCGGTCCTTGTACGCGACGAGCGAGCCGACGGTGTCGGGCGCGCCGGTGCGCCGCATGTAGGCGCGCACATGCGGTGCGAAGAAGCCTCCGGCGCCGGCCAGCAGCGGCTGCTGGAAGGGGATGGGCAGGGACAGGCCCCACATGGCGTTCGACTCGGACTGCTTCTCGTAGGCCAGGGTGAGGACGGTGCCGTGGACCCGGCCCGCGACGAGGTTCGTGGCGACGAGGGCCGTGGACCCGCCGACGGAGCCCGCCGTGTGCACCCGCAGCATCGGTTTGCCGACGGCGCCGAGCGCGTCGGCGAGGTAGAGCTCGGGCATCATGACGCCCTCGAAGAAGTCGGGCGCCTTGCCGATGACCACGGCGTCGATGTCGGCCCACGTCAACTCGGCGTCTTCCAGCGCTCGTTGCGCGGCCTCGCGGACGAGTCCCGCCATGGACACGTCCCGCCGCGCCGCCACGTGCTTGGTCTGGCCGATGCCTACGACGGCCACGGGCTCCTTGCTCATCGGGCATCCCCTTCGAGTACGGCGACCAGGTTCTGTTGGAGACAGGGGCCCGAGGTGGCGTGGGCGAGCGCCCGGCCGGACTCCCCGCGGTGGACACGCGCGGCGGCCTCACCGATGCGGATGAGTCCGGCCGCCATGACCGGGTTGGCGGCGAGCGCGCCACCCGACGGGTTGACGCGCACGCTGTCGTCGAGCCGCAGCGCCTTGCGCAGGATCACTTCCTGGGAGGTGAAGGGGGCGTGCAACTCCGCTGTGTCGACGGGGCGTTCGAAGGCGCCGGCTCGTTCGGCGGCCCGTCGCGTGGACGGCGAGTCGGTCAGGTCGCGCACGCCGAGGGAGTGGGCCTCGATGCGGTGGTCGATGCCCCGGATCCAGGCAGGCCGCTGGCACAGGTCGCGTGCCCGGTCTCCCGCGGCGAGGATCACGGCGGCGGCGCCGTCACCGATGGGCGGGCAGTCGCCGGTGCGCAGCGGTCGTACGAGATAGTCGCCCTGCGGTACCGAACCGCGCAGCTGGGCATGGGAGTTGGCGGTCGCGGAGGCCCGGCTCCGGGCGGCGACCGAGGCGAGCGCGAGTTCGTCGGTCTCGCCCGCGTCGATGAGCGCCTGTGCCTGGAGCGCGGCGAGGGCGACCGAGTCGGGCCACAGCGGGGCCAGGTAGTACGGGTCCAGCTGCCGGGTCAGCACGTCGCGCACGGAACCGGGCGACGACTTGCCGTACGCGTACACGAGCGCGGTGTCGGCGTCGCCGGTCAGCAGTTTGGTCCACGCCTCGTACAGCGCCCAGGCGCCGTCCATCTCGACGTGCGACTCGCTGATCGGCGGCCAGGCGCCGACGCCGTCGAGCGCCATGGTGAAGGAGAAGGCGCGGCCCGCGAGGTAGTCCGAGGAGCCGGAGCAGGTGAAGCCGATGTCGCTGGTCTGCAGGCCCGTCCGGTCGAGGACGTCGTGCAGGACCGGGATGAGCATCTCGACCTCGGAGAGCTCGTCGGAGGTGCGCCGGTGCTCGGTCTGCCCGAAGGCGACGACGGCGATGTCCCTGATGGGCCGCATCTACAGCATCTCCTTGTACGTCTCGTAGTCCGCGTCGGGCTCCCCGGTGGGCCGGTAGTGGTCCGGGTAGCGGCCGCCCTCCGTCCACACGGGCTCCACGCGCAGGCCCATGCGGACCTCGTCGTAGGGGATGCCGCCGATCCGGCCGTGCAGCGCGAGACCGGCTCCGTCGAGGGCGATGTGGGCGTAGACGTACGGCACTTCGATGTCGAGGTTCTTCGCCTTGATGTTGACGATGCAGTACGTGGTGACGGTGCCGCGCGGTCCGACCTCGACCTGTTCGGAGGTGGCCACGCCGCAGGTGGGGCACGCTCCCTTGGGCGGGACGTACACCTTGTGGCAGGACGGGCAGCGTTCGCCGACGGTCCGCTGCTCGGAGAGGCTCGCGATGTAGGCGGCCTGGGCACGGCCCGGCGAGTAGACGTAGTCGAGCCGTGCGGGGGCGACGATTCCGGTGACCATGTCCTCGAACCGGCCGTCGTGGCCCGTGAGTTCGCCCGCCGTGCCGTCGTAGGGCTCGAAGCAGGCGATGTCGGTGATCGCGCCGGAGCGTTCGCGGGCCCAGCGGACGCGGACGCGCATCCCGGTGCGGACGGCGTCGGGGCCGGGGGCGTCGAGGGCGTGCAGCAGGCCGGTGTCCGCTCCGTCGAGCTGGACCAGGACCCAGGCGAAGGGCGTGCCGAGGGGCTGGCCGCGGCGGGGGTCGTGGTTCCAGGCCCAGGTGGTGACGGTGCCGGTGGGGGCGACCTCGACGAGGTCGCGCAGCTCCTCGGCGGTGACGGGGTCGTACTCGACGGGCGGGACGAGTGTGCGGCCGTCGGCGGTCCGTACACCGAGGACGACCTGCTCGCGCAGGCCCGTGAGGAAGGCGCTCTGCACGGGTCCGAGCGAGCGGGTGAAGGGGAACTCGACGACGAGGGGGGCTTTGAGGACTTCGGGCATCCCGGATCTCTCCTTCCGAGGGCCGGACGCGCCGCGTCCGCGGGGCGGGTCGGACGCGTCCGGGCGCGGGCACGTGGGTCAGGCGCGCCGGTAGACCGGCGGGCGCTTCTCGGCGAAGGCCCGGGAGCCCTCCTTTGCGTCGGCGGTGTCGAAGACCGGCCAGCCGCGCCGCAGTTCGGCTGCCAGGCCGTCGGTCTCGGTCAGTTCGGCGGTCTCGTACACGGACGCCTTGACGGCCTCGACCGCGAGCGGGCCGCAGGCGTTGATCTGCTCGGCGACGGCGAGGGCCTTGTCGAGCGCGGTGCCATCGGGCACGACATGACCGATCAGGCCGATGCCCGCGGCCTCTTCCGCGGTGTAGGGGCGTCCGGTGAGGAGCATTTCGAGGGCGTGGGTGCGCGGGATCTGGCGTTGCAGCCGGACCGTCGAGCCGCCGATCGGGAAGAGTCCGCGCCTGACCTCGAAGAGCCCGAAGGTCGCGGAGGCTCCGGCGACCCGGATGTCGGTGCCCTGGAGGATCTCGGTGCCGCCCGCGACGCAGTACCCCTCGACGGCCGCGATCACCGGTTTGCGGGGGCGGTGGTGGCGCAGCATGGCCTTCCAGTGCAGATCGGGGTCGGCCTTGAGCCGGTCCCGGTACTGCTCGCCCTCCATGCCCTTTCCGGCCAGCGCCTTGAGGTCCATCCCGGCGCAGAAGGCACCGCCGGCGCCGGTGAGCACGATCGAGCGGATCGCGTCGTCCTCGTCGGCCTCGATCCAGCCGTCGTACAGACCGACCAGCATCGGCAGCGAGAGCGCGTTCTTGGCCTCGGGCCTGTTGAGCGTGAGCACCAGTGTGGCGCCTTCGCGCTGCACGGTGAGGTGTTCCGTCCCACCCATTGCCGTCCTCCCGTCTCAGGAACGAGAACAGGTTGCAGGAGGCGTCGAGCCAGTACAAGGGTTTTCTGACAGACAGTCAGATTTCTTGTGCCGGAGCCCTTCCCAGTTGGGTCCGGCTTTGCTCTGATGACCGTCGGGCGCCCAGGGCGGACACGCCCCGGGGTGCCCGGCCACGCACGTACACGGTCAGGAGGAACGGTGGAGTACAACCTTGCCGACCTGTTCGAGTCGGTCGTCGACGTGGTCCCGGACCGCGAGGCGCTCGTGTACATCGACCACCCCGGCACGGGCGCGGAGCGCCGCCTGACGTACGCGCAGCTGGACGCGGCCGCGAATCGTGTCGCGCACCATCTGATCGACAGCGGGATCCGCCCGGGCGAGCATCTCGGCCTCCACCTCTACAACGGCATCGAGTACCTCCAGACCGTGCTGGCCTGCCTGAAGGCGCGTGTCGTACCGGTCAACGTCAACTACCGCTATGTCGAGGAGGAGTTGGCCTACCTCTACCAGGACGCGGACCTGGCGGCACTGGTCTTCGACGCGGAGTTCACCGACCGGGTGGCGGCGGCACGGCCACGCGCCCCGCGGCTGCGGCACCTCGTCCGGGTGGGCACCCCGGCGTCCGGAGCGGACGCGCCGGACGAGCCAGACACGCCGGGCATGGCGGACGGACTGAGCGTGGTGGACTTCGCCGACGCCGAGGCCGCCGGGTCACCCGGGCGCGGCTTCCCCGCGCGTTCCGCGGACGACCAGTTCATCATCTACACCGGCGGCACCACGGGGATGCCCAAGGGAGTGATGTGGCGGCAGGAGGACCTGTTCTTCGCCGGCCTCGGCGGGGGCGCGCCGACCGGCGATCCGGTCACGAGGCCGCAGGAGCTCGCCGAACGCGTCGCGGCCCAAGGCTCGGGGATCACCTTCTTCCCCACTCCCCCGCTGATGCACGGCACCTCGACACTCACCGCGTTCATCGCCTTCAACTTCGGCCAACGCGTGGTGCTCCACCGCAAGTTCGCGCCCGAGGAAGTCCTGCGGACGATCGAGAGGGAGCAGGTGACCAGTGTGTCGCTGGTCGGCGACGCGATGCTGCGGCCGCTGATCGACGCGCTGAACGGCCCCTTGAAGGGCACGGACTGTTCCGCCCTGTTCAGCGTGTCCTCGTCCGGCGCGATCATGTCGGACACCGTGCGCGAGCAGTTCCAGGCGCTCGTCCCGAACGTGATGCTGCTCAACAACTTCGGCTCCTCGGAGTCCGGCTTCAACGGCACCGCGACCGCTGATTCCGGCCCGGAGCGCGGCTTCCGGATCCGGGTGAACTCCCGTACACAGGTGGTGGATCCGGTCACCCACGAGCCGGTAACGGTCGGCGAGCCGGGGCGGGTCGCGCAGCGCGGCCACGTACCCCTCGGCTACTACAACGACCCCAAGAAGACCGCCGAGACCTTCTTCCGGAAGGGCGACGAGCGCTGGGTGCTCCTCGGCGACATGGCCACGGTCGACGAGGAGGGGATCGTCACCGTCCTCGGCCGCGGCTCGCAGTGCATCAACACCGGCGGCGAGAAGGTCTACCCCGAAGAGGTCGAACAGGCCCTCAAGTCGCACCCGGACGTGTACGACGCGCTGGTCGCCGGAGTGCCCGACCCCAAGTGGGGCAACCATGTGGCGGCCGTCGTCCAGCTCCGGGAGGGCGCGCCGTCGCCGTCCCTCGACGACATCCAGACGCACTGCCGCACCCACCTCGCGGGCTACAAGATCCCGCGCCGGCTCGTCATCACCGACTCCATCCAGCGCTCCCCGAGCGGCAAGGCGGACTACCGCTGGGCCCGGTCGGTCGCCGCGAACGCGACGCTCTGAACGGAACACCCGTCGCCCGGCGTACTCTTTGCCCGTGATTGACCCTCGCGGCTGAACGATGGGTGAAGATCAGCCGTACGGATGATGGCACACCTGCCTTGCCCCGGGGCGTGTCGTCGTGTCATCGCGGGGCTTCGTACGGAAGGACCATCGGCGTGTCGCACATCACGCGCTCCAGTCAACTGCCGGAACAACCGGAGACGGAGACGGAGCCGCATCCGGATGCCGATACGGCGACCGGAACGCCCGCTGATGCGGAGCCGGAGACCGGACCGGAGCCCGGCACCTCCGCCCCGGAGGCCGACGCGATCGCGCGAACGGACGACACGGAAGCCGACGGCACCGTGCGTACGGACGATGTGGAAACCGATGGGACCGTGGGTGCGGGAGCCTTGGAATCCGATGAGGGCGACGCCGCCTCGGAGGGCGAGGGCGACGGCGACGGCGTTCCGGAGACGGCCCCCGCAGACGCGGACGGGGGCGACGGCCGCTCCGAGAAGGCCGATGCCGACGGGGATGGTGGCCTCTCCGAGAAGGCCGATGCCGATGCCGACGGGGACGGTGGCGTCTCCGAGAAGGCCGCAGGTGGGCGGGGCGGCCTGCGGGGGCGACTGGCCAAGTATCCCCAGGCGGCGCGGATCGTGACCGTCGGGACGACGGTCCTCGCCGGCGCACTCGTGCTCTTCGGCCTCCTCGTGCCGAACAAGCTCGAACGCCTCGAATTCGGCGCGTTCGTGCGCATCCCGGCGGAGGGAGTCCTCCTCGCGGCCCTGCTGCTGGCCCTGCCGCCGAAGCCGAGGCGCATCACGTCGTACGTCGTGGGAGCGCTGCTCGGCCTGGTGACCATCCTGAAGTTCGTCGACATGGGCTTCTACTCGGTCATGGCCCGGCCGTTCGACCTGGTCCTGGACTGGATCCTGTTCGAGAACGCGGCGGACTGGGTGAAGGAGTCCTTCGGCCGCTCCGGTGAGATCTTCGCCTTGGTCGCGGTCGTCGTGCTCGTCATCGCCCTGCTCGTCCTCATGACGCTGGCGGTCGCACGGCTGACCGACGTCATGGTCCGCCACCGGCCCGTCGCCACCCGCACCACCCTGGTCCTCGGCACCGCCTGGATCACCTGTGTGACGCTCGGCGTGCAGTTCACCGACGTACCCGTGGCGTCCCAGATGAACGCCACGATCGTCCAGAACCGGGTGGACCAGGTTCAGGCGAGCCTTCACGACGGCCAGATCTTCGCGAAGCAGGCGTCCGTCGACGCCTTCGCCGACACCCCGCCGGATCAGCTGCTGACCGGACTGCGCGGCAAGGACGTCCTGTTCACCTTCATCGAGAGCTACGGCCGTACGGCGATCGACGACCCGGCGATGTCCAAGGAGATCGACTCGGTCCTCTCCGAGGGGACCAGCGGGCTGAAGTCGGCCGGGTTCTCCTCGCGCAGCGGCTGGCTGCGCTCGCCCGTCACGGGCGCCGGCAGCTGGCTGGCCCACTCCACGTTCCTGTCCGGGCTGTGGATCAAGAACCAGCAGCGCTACCGGAGTCTGACCACGAGCGACCGCAACACGCTCACCAAGTACTTCCAGAAGACCGGTGCCTGGGACACCGTCGGCATCGTGCCGGGTGTCCGCCGCGCCTGGCCGGAGGGCAAGTTCTTCGGCCTCGACCGCATCTACGACTCCGAGCACCTCGGCTACAACGGCCCGTACTTCAGCTGGACGCCCGTGCCCGACCAGTTCAGCCTGGGGGCGTTCGAGCGCCTGGAGCACGGCAAGAAGGACCGCAAGCCGATGATGGCCGAGATCATCCTCGCCTCCAGCCACAACCCCTGGGCGCCGATCGCCCACATGATCGACTGGAACGACCTCGGCGACGGCTCGGTCTACAACCAGATCAAGAAGGAGGGCAAGGACCCCAAGGAGGTCTGGAAGAACCCGGAGAGCGTGCGCAGGGAGTACCGCAACGCCATCGAGTACTCGCTGCACAGCCTCACCCAGTACGTCGAGAAGTACGGCGACAAGAACACCGTGCTCGTCTTCCTCGGCGACCACCAGCCCGTGCCGACCGTCACCGCCGGAAGCACGAGCCGGGACGTGCCCGTCGCGATCGTCGCGAAGGACCCGAAGGTGCTGGACAGGATCTCCGACTGGGGCTGGACGGACGGCCTGAAGCCAGCCAAGAACGCGCCGGAGTGGCGCATGGACACCTTCCGCGACCGCTTCATGACAGCGTACGGCCCGCACCCCGGCACCGCCGCGTCGACGTCCACACCCTGACCGCCCCACGACCGGCCGGGCACCGTCTCCGCCCGTCGGGAGCCTGCCTCCCCACCAGCGGGGAAGCCCCGACCCCACCGCGCCACCGCCGACGCCCGCGACC
>NZ_JBHWVI010000096.1:0-30411 GCF_042737005.1 Streptomyces sp. NPDC060027 | reverse complement strand
GGCTGTTTTTTGTTTATAAGACACACCCACCCGCGGGGGGGGGGGGGGTGCAACCCCGCCCCCGCGCCGTGGAGCGGGTCTGCGCCCGAGGGGGCGCCGGTGCCGGCGACGAAGCGCCGTCTCAGAAGCCGTAGCCCATCCGGCGGGACAGCTCCGCCCCCGCCGCCACCGTCCGCTTGGACAACTCCGGCAGGCGGTCCGCGTTCAGCCGGTACACCGGTCCCGACACGCTGATCGCGGCGATCACCTTGCCGTCGTGCGCCCGCACCGGAGCGGCCAGGGCGGCGAGCCCCAGCTCCAACTCCTCGAGGGTGATGCCGTACCCCTGCTCGATCACGGCCTCCAACTCGCCGCGCAGCGTGGACGGCCCGGTGATCGTGCGCTCCGTGAAACGCGGCAGAGGGCGGGCCAGCAAACCCTCCCGCAACGTGGGCGGCATGTGCGCGAGCAGTACCTTCCCGCTGGACGTGGCATGCAGCGGAGTGCGTCTGCCCAGCCAGTTCTGCGCCGTGACCGAGGCCGTGCCGCGGGCCTGCATGATGTTGACCGCGGCGTCGTCGTCCAGGACCGCGATGTTGACGGTCTCGCCCAGCTCGTCGGCGAGTTCGCGGCAGACCGGGACACCCTCCTGGGAGATGTCGAGGCGCACCGCCGCCGCCCCGGCGAGGCGCAGCATGGCTGCTCCCAGGTAGTACTTTCCGCGGTCCTTGGCCTGCCCGACCAGGCCGCGGTTCTCCAGGACGCCGAGCAGCCGGAACGCGGTGGACTTGTGCACGTCCAGTTCCTCGGCGATCTCGGTGACGCCCGCCTCGCCGAGCCGGGCGAGGATCTCCAGCACGCTCACGGCGCGGTCCACCGACTGGACGGCGCTGCCCGTGCCTCTGCCGCTCTGCTTCTCGAGGGTCTCCTCGGTGCGCTCAGCCTGCTTCTGCGTGCGGGTCATAGGACAACTCCCACCACCTGACGGCCGTGTTCGGGCCGCATCTGCGGGAAGCCCTTGACGTGACGGGATCCCCGCGCGGATTCTGTTGCGCATAGCGCTCCCTCGTGCGCCATGCGAAACATCATGTTACCGAAGCGTCCGGAACCCGGAAGGTTCCCGACGACCTGGACCTGAGGTCGCGGACGAGACGTCCGCACCGAGAGGGGGGCCCATGATTCCCGTCTGCCGCCTTGAAGACCTCCCCGAGGGCGAATCCGTCCGTGTGGAGACCACGCCACCGGTCGCCGTGTTCAACGCCGACGGTGAACTGTTCGCCATCGACGACACCTGCACCCACCAGGACGCCTCCCTCTCGGAGGGCTGGCTGGAGGGCTGCCTGATCGAATGCCCGCTGCACGCAGCCTCATTCGATCTCCGCACCGGCCGGCCGACGTGCCTGCCCGCACGCCGCCCCGTCCGTACCCACCGCGTCACCGTCGACGACGGAATCATCCACGTCCACCTCGCCGCGGAGGAGGGAACCGCCGCATGAACGCCGTGACCCTCGCACCCGGACGCCGCGTCACCGTTCCCGCCGCCGATGAAGGACGCCCCGTATGAGAACCGTGACCGTCGTCGGTGCATCGCTCTCCGGCCTGTACGCGGCCCGAGAACTGCGCGCCCAGGGCTTCGACGGACGCCTGGTGATCGTCGGTGACGAACCCCACCGCCCCTACGACCGGCCTCCCCTCTCCAAGGACTTCCTCACCGGTCGCGCCGGCGAGGACCGACTCGCCCTCACCGACACCGAGGAGAGCGCGGAACTCGACGCCGAGTGGCTCCTCGGCGTACGCGCCCGCGGTCTCGACGCCCGGGGCCGCACCGTCCTGCTGGACGACGACCGCACCGTCTCCACGGACGGAGTGGTCATCGCCACAGGCGCCTCCGCCCGCCGCCTACCCGGCGACGAACTCGCCGGCGTGCACACCCTGCGCACCCTCGACGACGCCCGTGCCCTGCGCGCGGAACTCACCGCGGGACAGCGCCGCGTGGTCGTGATCGGCGGAGGCTTCATCGGCGCCGAGACCGCGTCCTCCTGCGCCGCCCTCGGCCATGACGTCACCGTCGTGGAGGCCGCCCCGCTGCCCCTCCTTCCTCAACTCGGCCCGGACATGGCCGCCGTGTGCGCCGCACTGCACCGGCGCGCGGGCACCGTCCTCGTCACCGGAACCGGCGTCGCCGGGATCCTGGGAAGTGGTGGCGCGTCCCCTGGCGCGGTCATCGGAGTGGAACTGTCCGACGGTCGCTTCCTGCCCGCTGATGTCGTGATAATGGGGATCGGCGCCTCCCCGAACACCGGCTGGCTCGCGGGTTCGACGCTCGCCCTGAACGACGGTGTGCTGTGCGACGACGGCTGTGCGACCGGACTCGCGCAGGTGGTCGCCGTCGGTGACGTCGCCCGGGTCGGCGGCACCCGCACCGAACACTGGACCTCCGCCACCGAGCAACCCCGCGTAGCGGTGGGCAACTTGCTCGCCGGACACACCGTGACGGCCTTTCGGTCGCTGCCCTACTTCTGGTCCGACCAGTACGGTGCGCGGATCCAGTTCGCGGGGCGGCGGCGCGATTCGGACACGGTCCGGATCGTCGAGGGAGCCCTCGTCGAGGGCGCACCGGCCGAGGGCGGCTTCCTCGCCCTCTACGAGCGCGCCGGCCGCACGACGGCCGTGCTCGGCGTCGACCGCCCCCGCCCCTTCATGCGCGTCCGCCGCGAACTGGCGCGCAAGGAGGACCCGGTGGAGCCGGCAGCCCTGTGAGGATGCGACCTGGGATCACGCCGACGGGCGGTCGGCCGGCCCATGAGCTCCGTCCCGTACCTCCTGGGCCGGCCGCGTGAACAGCGATCCACCTCAGGTTCCGCCGCAACGCACCGCTCCGCGCACCCGGGGTCGAGGCGGACACGGCTGAGGCTCCGCTACGAGTGCGACAGCTGCCCGGCCCCGCCCCGCCTGCGTATCCGCTCCTGGGCCCGCGCCGCGATCCGCCCCTGACGCCGGGCCTTGCGGCGCTCGCGCCGCAGTGCCCGCGCGGTGCTGCTCGGTACCGACACCACGCCGTTCCGCTGGTTCCACACCTGCCGTGTCACCCAGACGTCCAGGGCGCCCCATGTGGCCACAACCGTACTGGCCACGCTGCTCAGGACCATCGGGAAGGCCAGCCAGGACCCCGCCATCGTGCAGAGGAAAGCCACCACGGCCTGTGTCAGCGTCACCGCGATGATGAGCACCGCGCGTACGGCCGACGTACGCACCGGATCGGGCAGCCGGCGCTTGCGCGCGGGCTCCTCGATCCACAGCGGCCGGTAGTACGCCTGCTCGTCGTGGCCCTCGTCCCCGTCCGTGGCAGCGTCCTTGTCATCGGCTCGGCCGCGTATGTCCGTGGCAGTGTCCCCGACGTCCGCGGCGGCCCGCCCGCCCGTCGCGGCTCGCCGCCTGTCCGGCTGACCCTGCCCGGTCGCCGGAATGCCGTGATCCTGGGCCTGAGTGGCCAGTTGTACCGCCTCGCGTGTCGCATCCCGTGTCCCGGGTGCCCCGCTCCGCTCCGCCGTGCCCATCAACTCGTCACTCCCCACCGCCCAGCAACCCTCTCGCACGGGTGTCTCGCGACTCCCGCTCCCCAGTTGGCTGCCCGGCTTGCGCTCTTTTACGCCGCCTGAGCGCGGCATGCGGCACCTGTGGCCGATTCCGCCCTCAACTCCCGTACAGAAAGACGAACGACCTGCCCCGAAGATTCCCGACGAGCGAAGAATTTCGGCCAACTGATGAAGTTCCCCACTCCGACGTGATCCGGCCCCAAGTGCCGGATTCAGGGAGGCAATCTCCCCCAATGAACGGACAACTCCCCATGTCCCGTTCCCCGTCGAGCGGCCGCGCGACCGGACGGGTCTTCGAGTTACCTATGAGTCAGTAGTAGGCTCACGCCGTTTGTTGACGCACATGTGTACCCCCGGCCGGAGGGGGTCGAGCTGGGGGAGGCCATGCGCTTTCGCGGGAAGTCCATCCGCCGGAAGATTGTGGCGCTGCTCCTCGTGCCTCTTGTGTCCTTGACCGCGATCTGGGCTTTCGCGACCGTGCTCACGGGGCGTGAGGCCAGCCAACTCTTCAGCGTGTCCGACATCGTGGAGAAGATCGCCTATCCGACCGAGGACACCGTCAGGGTCCTCCAGCGGGAACGCCGCCAGACGCTCGTCTATCTGGCCGATCCCCGCGCCTCCGACGGACTCGCGGCACTCGAGCGCAGCCGGAGCGCCACGGACCGGATCGTGGCGAAGGTCCGCAGGAACGCCAAGGACAAGGACGTGCGCAAGGAGCTGAGCGGGGGCACCTCGCAGCGCCTCACCTCCCTCCTCGAAGCGATCGACGGGATCGACTCGCTGCGCGCCGGTGTCGAGGAGGGCACCGTCGACCGGGCCAGGGCCCTCGGCCTCTACAACCGTCTGATCGACCCCTGCTACGTCCTGCTGGCCAACCTGCACGTGGTCGACAACGTGGAGCTGGACAAGCAGGGCCGTGCCCTCGTCAACGTGTCCCGCGCCCGCGAACTGCTCTCCCGCGAGGACGCCCTGCTCGGCTCAGCACTGGTAGCCGGTCGCATCACGCACGACGAACTCCGTGACATCTCCGACCTCGTGGCCCAGCGCGCTCTCCTGTACGACGTCAGCCTGCCGTTGCTGCCGACCTCGGAACGCGAACGCTTCGAGCGCTACCAGAAGAACGCCGCCATGGTGTCCCTGCACGTGGCGGAGCAGGCTGTCGCCGATTCCACCACCGGCTCGCCGCGCGGCGTCACCGCGAAGAGCTGGGACGGCGCGGCCAGGCCCGTGCTCGACGATCTCGGCACCCTCGAGGACCGGGCGGGCGACCACTACCAGGACAGGGTCAGGCCCGTGGCCATGGCCGTCATCCTCAAGGCGGTCGTCGCGGGCGTGATCGGCCTGATCGCCCTGCTGATCTCGCTCGTCATGTCCGTGCGCATCGGCCGGAGCCTCATCCGCGACCTGCGACGGCTGCGCCTGGAGGCCCATGAGGCGTCCGGTGTACGGCTGCCCAGCGTCATGCGGCGCCTCTCCGCCGGCGAGAAGGTCGACGTCGAGACCGAAGTGCCGCGCCTGGAGTACGACAGGAACGAGATAGGCGAGGTCGGCCAGGCCCTCAACACCCTTCAGCGCGCCGCCGTCGAGGCAGCCGTCAAGCAGTCCGAACTGCGCGAGGGTGTCTCCGAGGTCTTCGTCAACCTCGCGCGCCGCAGTCAGGTACTGCTCCACAAGCAGCTCACCCTGCTCGACACCATGGAGCGCAGGACCGAGGACACCGACGAGCTGGCCGACCTGTTCCGCCTCGACCACCTGACCACCCGTATGCGCCGCCATGCCGAGGGCCTGGTCATCCTGTCCGGCGCCGCGCCGTCCCGGCAGTGGCGCAAGCCGGTCCAGCTCATGGACATCGTCCGCGCCGCCGTCGCCGAGGTCGAGGACTACGAGCGCATCGAGGTACGCCGCCTGCCGCGGGTAGCCGTCACCGGTCCCGCCGTCGCCGACCTCACGCATCTCGTGGCCGAACTCCTGGAGAACGCCACGGTGTTCTCGCCCCCGCACACGGCCGTTCACGTGGTCGGCGAGCGCGTCGCCAACGGCTTCACCCTGGAGATCCATGACCGCGGCCTCGGTATGGCGGCCGAGGCCCTGCTCGACGCCAACCTGCGGCTCGCCGAGACTCCCGAGTTCGAACTCTCCGACACCGACCGGCTCGGTCTCTTCGTGGTCAGCCGGCTCGCCCAGCGGCAGAACGTCCGCGTCTCGCTCCAGCCGTCCCCGTACGGCGGCACCACCGCGGTCGTCTTCATGCCGGACTCCCTGCTCACCGACGACGTGCCGGACACCAACGGCATCGGATTCCGTCTCGACCGCACCCTGTCGGCCAAGGTGGCCGAGTCGGAGGAGCGCCGCAAGGCGGCACTCACCCAGGGCCCGGTGCGTCTGCCGGGGCTGCCCGCCTCGATCCTGGACGGCCCCGTCGAGCTGGACGCGCCCGTCGACCTGGACACGCTCACCGGATTCCCCGGATTCCCCGCCGCCCTCGGCGACGAGGACAGCGAACGCGGAGGACTGTTCCGTCCGCGGCGCTCCATAGCCGGCGTTCCCGCGGGGCAGCACCAGCAGACCGACGACAGCGGTGACCAGCCTGCCCGCTCCGGGGACGACGACCGCCCGGGCACCGCTCCTGTCGCGCTGCCGCGTCGCCGGACACCGAAGCTCGTCAGCTCCCACGGCCGTCCTGTCGGCCAGGCCAGGTCGCGGCGCGACCAGGCGGACGACGACTTGGCGCAGGACCTGGAACCGGTGCAGACTCTCGGCACCCCGTCCGACCCGGAGCCGATGAAGGGCGCGGACCGCCTGGAACGTCGTGCGGCGGAACTCGACGGCATGAAGCCACTGCCCCAGCGGCGCGGCGAGCGGTCCACACCGTCGGGCCGGCGCGGCGGCGAGCGTCCCGGCGTCCCCGGCCCGCGTGGACCTTCCGGCACACCCGACAGGCCCGGCCTCCGTGAGGCACCCGAACTCCGTCCGGCGCCCGGCCTCCACGACGCCCCGGCCCTGCCCCGCCGCACCCGCGGTACTGCCGCGGCGGCGAGCCCGGACGACACCGCCCCCCGCCGCGACACCGCGACGGGCCCGGCAGAATCGGATACGAACCCGCTGCCACGGCGCGTCCGGCAGGCCAGTCTGGCCCCGCAGTTGAAGGACGGACCGGCACGGCTCGCCGAGCGCGACCAGGCCCGCCGCGGCACGGGGGCGGACCCCGCCGAGCGGGACGCCGACGAAGTACGCAGCCGGATGGCCTCCCTCCAGCGGGGCTGGCAGCGCGGCCGCGACGAGAACGCCGTGGGCGACCAGGCCCAGGACGGCTCAGCACGACGAACGACAAAGGGGGACGGTCGATGACCGCACCGAAGGCCGCAGGGCCCGTGACCAGCAACGTGTCCGGCGAGCTGAACTGGCTGCTCGACGAACTGGTGGACCGCGTCGCCAGCATCCACAAGGCGATCGTGCTCTCCGGCGACGGCCTTCCGACCGGGGCCTCGAAGGACCTCAGCCGGGAGGACAGCGAGCACCTGGCCGCCGTCGCCTCCGGCTTCCACAGCCTCGCCAAGGGCGTCGGCCGGCACTTCGAGGCGGGCAGCGTCCGGCAGACCGTCGTCGAACTCGACGAGGCCTTCCTGTTCGTCACGGCCGCCGGTGACGGCAGTTGCCTCGCCGTGCTGTCGGACGCCGACTCGGACGTGGGTCAGGTCGCGTACGAGATGACGCTCCTCGTCAAGCGCGTCGGCGTACATCTGGCCGCCAGTCCGCGCACCGATCTGCCTTCGGGCGGGTAGTGGGATGACATGAGCGGAGACGGTCAGGGAACACGCCACTGGTTCGACGACGAGGCCGGACCGGTGGTCCGTCCGTACGCCATGACACGCGGCCGCACCACCAGCGCGGCCCAGCACCGCCTCGATCTGATCGCGGTAGTGGTCACGGAACAGCACGCCGAGGACCCCGAGGCCGACCACACACTGTCCCCGGAACACGTGGACATCGTCGAACTCTGCCGTGACGCTCCCCAGTCGGTCGCCGAACTCGCGGCGGAACTCGATCTGCCCATCGGAGTGGTGCGGGTCCTCATCGGGGACCTGGTGGACGACGAAATGGTCCATGTGACACGTCCCGTACCCCCTGCCGAGCTGCCGGACGAGAGTATTCTGCGCGACGTGATCAGCGGCCTCCGGGCGCTCTGAGCTGGGCGGAAACGGGGAACAGACGTGACAGGCTGGCAGTTCTGGGTCGACCGGGGCGGTACTTTCACGGACATCGTCGCGCGGCGCCCCGACGGTCGCCTGCTCACGCACAAACTCCTGTCCGACAATCCGGCCCGCTACGCCGACGCCGCCGTCGCGGGCGTCCGTGAACTCCTCGGTGACGCGGGGGACACCGCGGGCGCCCCGGTCGACGTCGTCCGGATGGGCACCACCGTCGCCACCAACGCCCTGCTGGAACGCAAGGGCGAGCGCACGCTCCTGGTGACCACCCGGGGCTTCCGCGACGCCCTGCGCATCGCCTACCAGAACCGCCCCCGCATCTTCGCCCGCGCGATCGAGCTCCCCGAGCTGCTCCACGAGCGGGTCGTCGAGGTCGACGAACGGATCGCCGCCGACGGCACCGTCCTGCGCGCCCCCGACCTGGACGCCCTCGCCGTACCCCTCCAGGAGGCGTACGACGACGGGATCCGCGCGGTCGCCGTGGTGTGTATGCACAGCCACCTCCACCCCGCCCACGAACAAGCCGTGGGGGAGCTGGCGGCCCGCGTCGGCTTCCCGCAGATCTCCCTCTCCAGCGAGGTCAGCCCGCTGATGAAGCTGGTGCCCCGCGGTGACACGGCCGTCGTCGACGCCTACCTGTCGCCCGTGCTGCGCCGCTACGTCCGACGCGTCGCCGATGAACTCCGGGACGTACGGCTGATGTTCATGCAGTCCAACGGAGGCCTCGCCGAGGCCGGCCAGTTCCGCGGCAAGGACGCCATCCTGTCCGGACCCGCGGGTGGCATCGTCGGCATGGCCCGGATGTCGCAGCTCGCCGGGTTCGACCGCGTCATCGGCTTCGACATGGGAGGTACCTCCACGGACGTCTCCCACTTCGCCGGAGAGTACGAGCGGGTCTTCACCACACAGATCGCCGGGGTCCGGCTGCGCGCCCCCATGCTGGACATCCACACCGTCGCCGCGGGCGGCGGATCGGTGCTCCACTTCGACGGATCCCGCTACCGCGTCGGTCCGGACTCGGCCGGCGCCGACCCCGGACCCGCCTGTTACCGGAGCGGCGGCCCACTGACGGTCACCGACGCCAACGTCGCACTCGGCCGTATCCAGCCCGATCACTTCCCGAAGGTGTTCGGCCCCGGCGGGGACCAGCCTCTCGACGGCGCCCTGGTCCGCGACCGGTTCACCGCCCTCGCACACGAGATCCGCGAGAGGACAGGCGACGACCGCACCCCGGAACAGGTCGCCGAGGGCTACCTCCAGATCGCCGTGACCAACATCGCCAACGCCGTCAAGCGCATCTCCGTACAGAAGGGCCACGACGTCACGCGCTACGCGCTGACCACCTTCGGCGGCGCCGGTGGCCAGCACGCGTGCATGGTCGCCGACTCGCTCGGCATCCGCACCGTCCTCGTCCCGCCCATGGCAGGCGTCCTGTCCGCCCTCGGCATCGGACTCGCCGACACGACAGCCATGCGCGAACAGTCCGTCGAGGCGCCCCTGGAACCGACCTCGATGCCGGGCATCCTGAAGACGGCCGACGACCTGGAGGGCGCCACCCGCGCCGAACTCCTCGCCGAGGACGTCCCCGAGCACCGCATCCGGATCACCCGCCGGGCCCAGCTCCGCTATGACGGCACGGACACGGCGCTGACCGTCGAGCTCACCGAGCCCGACACCATGACCCACGCCTTCGAACAACGCCATCGCGCCACCTACTCCTTCACCCTCGACCGCCCGGTCGTCGTCGAAGCCCTCTCCGTGGAAGCCACCGGTCTCACCGAACCCCCCGATCTGTCCGCCCTCGCGCCGCACGGGGCCGCACCCGCGTCCGCCTCGGCCCCCCGGGAGACGGTCAGACTCCACACGGGCGGCACCTGGCGCGACGTACCCCTGCACCGCCGCGAGGAACTCCCGCCCGGAGAGACCGTGACCGGACCCGCGATCATCGCCGAATCGGGCTCGACCACCGTCGTCGACGACGGCTGGCGGGCCGCGATGACGCACGACGGGCATCTGGTCATGGAACGCGCGGCGATCACGGAGAGTTCCGATCTCGCCACGGAGACGGATCCGGTTCTGCTCGAGGTCTTCAACAACCTCTTCATGTCCATCGCGGAACAGATGGGCGCCCGCCTGGAATCGACCGCCCAGTCCGTCAACATCAAGGAGCGCCTGGACTTCTCCTGCGCCCTCTTCGACCCCGACGGCAACCTGGTCGCCAACGCCCCGCACATCCCGGTCCACCTGGGCTCGATGGGGACGAGCGTCCAGGAGGTCGTCCGGCGGCGCGGCGACAGCATGCGGCCCGGCGACACGTATGCCGTCAACGATCCCTACCACGGCGGCACCCATCTCCCCGATGTCACCGTGATCACCCCTGTCTTCGACACGGAGGGTGACCGGATCATGTTCTACGTCGCCTCGCGCGGCCACCACGCCGAGATCGGCGGCATCGCCCCGGGCTCCATGCCCGCGAACAGCCGGACCATCGACGAGGAGGGCATCCTCTTCGACAACTGGCTGCTCGCCGAGAACGGCCGCTTCCGCGAGGCGGAGACACTGGCCCTGCTCACCGAGCCGCCCCACCCCTCGCGCAACCCGAGGACGAACCTCGCCGACCTGCGTGCCCAGATCGCCGCCAACCGGAAGGGCGTCGACGAAGTCGGCCGCATGATCGAGGACTTCGGGCTCGATGTCGTGCAGGCGTACATGAAGCACGTCCAGGACAACGCGGAGGAAGCGGTTCGCCGCGTCATCGACACGCTCGAAGGCGGCGAGTGCGCCTACGAGACCGACTCAGGGGCGGTCATCCGCGTCCGTGTCACCGTGGACCGCGAAGAACGCGCCGCCACTGTCGACTTCACGGGTACGTCCGCGCAGCTCACCACCAACTTCAACGCGCCCTTCGCCGTGGTCAACGCCGCCGTCCTGTACGTCTTCCGCACCCTGGTGGACGACGACATCCCGCTCAACGACGGCTGTCTGCGCCCCCTGCGCATCGTGGTGCCGCCAGGGTCGATGCTCTCCCCCGAACCCCCCGCCGCCGTCGTCGCCGGCAACGTGGAGACGTCCCAGGCGATCACCGGCGCCCTCTACGCGGCCTTGGCCGTGCAGGCCGAGGGCTCCGGCACCATGAACAACGTCACCTTCGGCAACGAGCGCCACCAGTACTACGAGACCGTGGCCTCCGGATCGGGTGCGGGCGACGGCTTCCCCGGCGCGCCCGTCGTCCAGACCCACATGACCAACTCGCGGCTCACCGACCCCGAGGTCCTCGAGTGGCGACTGCCCGTCCAGCTCGACGAGTTCGCGATCAGACACGGCAGCGGCGGCCCCGGACACTGGCGTGGCGGCGACGGCGCCGTGCGCCGCATCAAGTTCCACGAACCGATGACCGTCTCGACGCTCTCCCAGCACCGCAGAGTGCCGCCGTACGGCATGGCGGGCGGCGAGCCCGGTGCCCTCGGAGCCAACCGGGTGGAGCACGCCGACGGCACCGTCACGGAACTCGGCGGAAGCGGCGCGGCGAACGTCCGCCCCGGCGACGTACTCGTCATCGAAACCCCCGGCGGCGGAGGCTACGGCCCACCGCCGCGCGACCCCCATCAAGCAGGAGAAGAGATCAATGATCTTCGGGCGTTCTGAGCGCGGCAAGCCTCCGGTCGAGCCCGTCACGCTCAAGATCCTGGTGGCCGGCGGCTTCGGCGTGGGCAAGACGACCCTCGTCGGCGCGGTCAGCGAGATCAAGCCGCTGCGCACCGAGGAACTCCTCACCGAGGCGGGCCGGCCCATCGACGACACCAGTGGCGTGGAGGGCAAGCACACCACCACCGTCGCCATGGACTTCGGCCGGATCACCCTCCGCGAGGACCTGGTGCTCTACCTGTTCGGCACCCCCGGCCAGGACCGCTTCTGGTTCCTCTGGGACGAGCTCGCCACCGGCGCCCTGGGCGCCGTCGTGCTGGCCGACACCCGCCGCCTGGAAGACTGCTTCGCCGCGGTCGACTACTTCGAACGGCGGTCCATACCCTTCGTCGTCGGGGTCAACTGCTTCGAGGAATCCGCCCGCTACCCCGCGGAAGCCGTCCGCCAGGCCCTCGACCTCGACCCGGGTGTGCCCGTCGTCCTCTGCGACGCGCGGGACCGGGAGTCCGTCAAGGAGGTCCTCATCCGCGTCGTCCAGCACGCGATGGCCTACGCCGCCGCCCGCCGGGAGACCGTCACCACCTGACGCGCGACCCGAAGAACCGGCGGCGCCGAGGCCGTCACACAGGACGGGTGCGGCCCGTACCCCCGCCGACTGGGGTACGGGCCGCGGTCGTGCACGCGCGCGTGGCTCACGCGGGACACACGCGCGCGTGGACACCCGTTCCGCGCCGACGCTCCGTCGGCGTGGACGCGGGAGTCAGCCGATGGCGTCGTCGTGCCAGCCGAAGCTCTTCTCCACCGCCTTGCGCCAGTTCTGGTACTCGCGGTCGCGCACCGAGCTCTCCATGGACGGTGTCCATTCGACGTCCTTCTGCCAGTGCGTCTTCAGCTCGTCGAGGTCGTTCCACACGCCGGTCGCGAGCCCCGCCGCGTACGCGGCGCCCAGACAGGTCGTCTCGGAGACCTTCGGACGGATCACCGGCACACCGAGGACATCCGCCTGGTGCTGCATCAGCAGATTGTTCTTGGTCATGCCGCCGTCCACCTTCAGGGTGGTGATCTGCACCCCGGAGTCCTGGTACATCGCGTCCACGACCTCGCGCGTCTGCCAGCTCGTCGCCTCCAGGACCGCGCGCGCGAGGTGCGCCTTCGTGACGTACCGCGTGAGACCGGTGACCACCCCGCGGGCGTCCGAGCGCCAGTAGGGGGCGAACAGCCCCGAGAAGGCGGGCACGATGTACGCGCCGCCGTTGTCCTCGACGCTCGCCGCGAGCGTTTCGATCTCGTCGGCGGAACGGATGATGCCCAGCTGGTCGCGGAACCACTGCACCAGCGCGCCCGTGATCGCGATCGACCCCTCCAGGCAATAGACCGGCGCTTCCGTGCCGATCTTGTAGCCCATGGTCGTCAGCAGTCCGTGCTTCGAGGGAACGGGGCGGTTGCCGGTGTTCAGCAGCAGGAAGCTGCCCGTGCCGTAGGTGTTCTTGGCCGTGCCGACGTCGTAGCAGGCCTGCCCGAAGATCGCCGCCTGCTGGTCGCCGAGCGCCGACGCGACCGGGACACCGCTGAGTTGGCCCACGGCGGTGCCGTACACCTCGGCGGAGGACCTGATCTCGGGGAGCACCGCTTCGGGGACGTTCATCGCGGAGAGGATGGACGGGTCCCACTGGAGGGTTTCCAGGTTCATCAGCATGGTGCGCCCGGCGTTGGTCACGTCGGTGACGTGCCGCCCGCCGTCCGTGCCACCGGTCAGGTTCCAGATGAGCCACGAGTCGATGGTGCCGAAGGCGATCTCACCGCGTTCGGCGCGCGTGCGCAGGCCTGGGACGTTGTCGAGCAGCCAGGCCGCCTTGGGCCCGGAGAAGTAGCTGGCCAGGGGCAGTCCGGTCTGCTCGCGGAAGCGATCCTGGCCGTCCGAGCCGCCCAGTTCGTTGCACAGCGCCGACGTACGGGTGTCCTGCCAGACGATCGCGTTGTGGACGGGCTTGCCGGTGGCGCGGTCCCACAGGACCGTCGTCTCGCGCTGGTTGGTGATGCCGAGCGCGCTCAGCTGGTCGGCGCGCAGTCCGGCCTTGGCGATCGCTCCCGCGACCACGGCCTGCACCTTGGACCAGATCTCGGTGGCGTCGTGCTCCACCCAGCCCGGCTTGGGGAAGATCTGGCGGTGTTCGCGCTGGTCGACGGCGACGATCGCGCCGTCCTGGTTGAAGATGATGCAGCGGCTGGAAGTGGTGCCCTGGTCGATTGCGGCGACGTATTTCTCGGCGTTGTCCGTCATGACGTCCCCTTACGTGTTCTTCGTCAGGAGGCTGCGTTCTCGTCAGGAGCGTGCGTTCTTGTCGGGAGGCGGCGGTTTCGGGGGAGGCGGCGATTCGTCAGAAGGCCACGTTGTAGATCCCGGCGCCGATGGCGGCACCCACGATCGGGCCCACCACCGGAATCCAGGAGTAGCTCCACTCCGAGGTGCCCTTGTTGGGGATGGGCAGCAGCGCGTGGGTGAGGCGCGGTCCCAGGTCGCGGGCCGGGTTGATCGCGTATCCCGTGGGACCGCCCAGCGAGAGGCCGATGCCCACGACGAGGAAGGAGATGAGCAGGACCGGCAGGCCCGCGTCGCCGATGCCCGCGACGTGCTTGCCGCCGCCGACCAGCCCGAGGATGGGCAGCATCAGGGCGGCGGTGGCGATGATCTCGGTGATCAGGTTCTGCACCGGGTTGTCGATCTCGGGGCGCGTCGAGAAGATCCCCAGGGTCTCGATGGCCTTGTCCTCCTCGGCGTTGAGGTTGAACTGGCCGAGGTAGAGCAGCCAGCACAGGACGGCCCCGATGATGGCTCCGGCGAACTGTCCGAGGATGTAGAAGGGCACGTCCTCCCACTTCGTGGAGCCCTCGATCGCGAATCCGATCGTGACCGCCGGGTTGATCTGCCCTCCCGACAGTGGCGCCGAGGAGTAGGCGCCGGCGAGGACGCCGAAGCCCCATCCGAAAGCGATGACGACCCAGCCGGCCCCCTGGGCCTTCGACTGGTTCAGGGTCACGGCGGCGCACACACCCGCGCCGAACAGAATCAGAATCGCGGTGCCGATCAACTCGCCGACAAAGATGTCTCCGTTGCTCATGGCGGCTCCTAGGCCTTCGCCCGGGGCGATCCGCTCCGGGCCACCGTGCAGGGTGCGTTTCCCATGGCTACTTCAGCCGAAGGCAGGGAGATCCCGCGCCCCGCCCGGCGTCCGTGACGAGCGTGCCGTCGCAGCGGAATCGCCCGTGGGGACGGCCCTGGGTACAGGTCGGAGACCCGAGCGGTGCGGTGCTTGAAGACGCCCGAATGCGGCGATGCCGACTGACACCCGGAAGTGTTCACCGGCACCCAGGGGGCGTCAAGGTCGCGGACCGCAACGGTTCGAAGGGCACAAAGAGGACGCTGCACACAGGGGCGTCGGCTGAGGGCCGAGGGCGGACCGACGGCAGGGCGGCTCGCCCGTCGCGTCGCCCACTCACCGGATCCGCCGAAGGGCGCCGCGGTGGCGCCGTTCGAGACCGGCAAGGAGCGAGGGCGTCGGCGGCCTGCTCGTCGACCACTCGTCGCCGACGGCCAGTGGCCCAGCGGTCGGCCGCCAGCCGCCAGCCGCCAGCGGTCGGCGGTCGGCGGTCGGCGGTCAAAGGCGAGCGAATCGGCGCGTCTCCGCGATCGACCGCTCGACGCTGCGGCCCCTGGTCGCGCTCGTTGAAGGTCTCGGTGTGAGTGAGTGAGTGAGTGAGTCGGCGAGCGAGTGAGTCGGCCGGTCAGCCGGTCAGCGTCTGACCGTACGGCTCCATCGGCGCGGCCCTCGTGCCGCGGCGGATCTCATGACCGGGCAGCCCCGCGCGCCCCAGCACCCAACTCGCCCCGTTCAGGGCCTTGGCGGCTTGCTTGAGGGGTGCCAGACAGGCGGCCGCCTGCCGGTGATCGCTCACGCTGCCGGGGGCGCACACCACCGTGGCCAGCGACATCGTGACGGCACGGCCGCCCGCCGCCCAGGGCGCGTCGAGCACCGAGGCCGCCAGCGGACCGAGGATGTCCGGGTCGGCGAGGACCAGGAAGTCGTCGCCGCCGATGTGCCCGACGCGCGTCGTCTCGGACGCCGAGACCTGCAACACCCGCCCCACCGACCGGATCAGCTCGTCACCGGCCGCGAACCCCGCGCCGTCGTTGACCTGCTTGAAGTGGTCGACGTCCAGCCAGCTCAGCGCGAACATCCGGCCGTCCGCGATCCGCCGGTCCACCTCCCCGGTGATCGCGTCCGAACCGGGCAGCCGGGTCAGCGGGTTGAGCCTCGCCGCCTCCTCGACCCGGCTCTCGGACAGCGCCCGTACGAGGTCCGCGAGGCGTACGACGCCCACGCACCGCCCGTACCGGTCGACGACCGCGACGTCGTCGGACGTACGGTCCCGGTCCCCGTCCGCGACGACGTCGAGCACTTCCCAGGCCGTGGCGTCGACGCCGACCGTACGCGGGGGATCTCCCAGTCTGGCGGCCGGCCGATCGGCGTACAGCGCGTGCCCGTAGCGCCCGGACATCGACAACAGGAACCGTGACCGGTGCACCGACCGGACCGGAATCCCGGAAGGGTTCACGAGCACCACGCCGGACACGTCGGGTGACCCGGTGAGCAACGCCCTGACCTGCCCAGCCGATGCGGTGGTCGGTAGCAGCGCGGCCGGGCGTACGAACTGCTGTACGGACGGCCCGGACCGGGGCGTGGTGACGGCGCCGGGCGACAGTGCCGGAACGTATACGTCCGCCGAGGGCAGCCGGGCGGGCGGTGCGAACAGCTCGCCCTGCGCCAGTTGCGCGCCGGCCGACACCGCGGCGGCGCACTGCAGTTCCGTCTCGACGCCCTCGACGGACAGCAGCGCGCCCAGCTGTTCGCACAGGGTCCGCATGGCGCGCACCGCGGCGGGGCGCGACAGCAGGGACACATCGAGCTTCATCAACTCGGGAGCGAGGTCCGTCAGCAGTCGCAGTGGTACGTCGCCGTCGCCGATCCCGTCCGCGCAGATCCGGAAGCCCTCCTCGCGCACCACGGCCACCGCCTCCAGCAGGGCCTGCTGTGGCACGTGCGTGTACGGCGGGCCGATGTCGACGGTGACCTCCCAGGGCAGCCGTCCCGCCTCCCGCACCGCGTTGCGCAGCGCCGAGAGCCTGCCGAGGTCGGCCAGGGTTCCGGCGAACACGTTGACGTGCAGGGGCAGCAGCGTCTCCTTGCGGGCGGCGGCCAGGATGGCCAACGCGGCCAGCCGCCCGTCGAGTTCGGGATCGCGGCGGGCCTGCGCCAGGATGTCGCCGGACTCCGGACGCGCGAGTATCTCCAGCGCCGCGACCCCTCCGGTCGTCAGATTGACGACCGGCTGGAAGGCGAAGCGGACAGTATCCGTCCTGGAGGGCACGGCAGCAGCATGCCGCCGCCGCTGTGCGCCGGTGCGCGATTCATACGGAGTTCACGCAGGATTACGAAGTCGTCACCATGGGTGCGTACGGCTGTCCGGACGCGTCGCTCAGACCTTCTGCGGAGACTGGTTCGAGCGCGGGCTCGTCCGGGTCGGGAACGGGGTCATGGGGTGGTTGTCGCGGCAGGGCGGAGTGACGGTCGACCGCCCCCTGACCGCGACCCCGGCCGACCACGCGGGGCTACCGCACCGCCACGACCGAGGAGCCGTGGCCGAACAGCCCCTGATTCGCGGTGATCCCGACGCGGGCCCCGACGACCTGCCGGTCACCCGCGCTGTCCCGCAACTGCCAGGTCAGCTCGCACACTTGGGCGATGGCCTGTGCCGGGACGGCCTCTCCGAAGGAGGCGAGCCCGCCGCTGACGTTCACCGGTATGCGTCCGCCGAGCGCCGTCTCGCCCTCGCGCAGCAGCTTCGCGGCCTCGCCCTCCCCGCAGAGCCCGAGATCCTCGTACCACTGCAGCTCCAGAGCGGTCGACAGGTCGTACACCTCGGCGAACGAGAGATCCTCGGGCCCGATCCCCGCCTCCTCGTACGCCGCTCGGGCGATCGACGCCCGGAAGGTGCCGCCCGAGGGCTCCACCGCGACCGCGGAGTCCGTGGCGATGTCCGGCAGGTCAAGCACGGTGTTGGGATAGCGCGGCGTCACCGTCGACACCGCACGGATCCGCACCGGCTCCGACGCCCCGTGCCGGCGCGCGAACTCCATACTGGCCAGCACCACGGCCGCACCCCCGTCGGAGGTCGCGCAGATGTCGAGCAGCCGCAGCGGATCGGCGACCACGGCCGACCCGGCGACCTCCTCCGCGGTGACCCTCTTGCGGTAGCGCGCGTTCCGGTTGAGCGCGCCCAGCGCCGCGTTCTTCACCTTGACCTGGGCGAAGTCCTCCGGAGTGTCGCCGTACAGAGCCATCCGGCGGCGCGCGTACAGCCCGAAGTACGTCGGATTCGTCGCCCCGAGAACACGGAAGCGCAGCCAGTCCGGATCGTCCTGCCGGTCCCCGCCCGCGGGACGGAAGAAGCCCTTGGGCGCCGCGTCCGCGCCCACCACGAGGACCACGTCCGCGAGACCCGAGAGGATCTGCGCCCGTGCCGTGCCGAGGGCCTGGGCCCCGGACGCGCACGCCGCGTACACGCTCGCGACGCGCGCCCCCTGCCATCCGAGCGCCTTCGCGAACGTCGCCCCCGCCACATACCCGGGATAGCCTCCGCGCACGGTGTCGGCGCCCACGATCGAGCCGACGTCCCGCCAGTCGATCCCCGCGTCGGTCAGTGCCTCGCGCGCCGCCACGACCCCGTACTCGACGAAAGGTCGCCCCCACTTGCCCCATGGGTGCATCCCCACGCCGAGCACCGCCACATCGCCGGTCATGCCGCCACCCCCGTCCGCCGTGCGCCCTTCATGCCGTCACCCCTGTCGGCCGCCAGTGCCAGGTCGTCCAGGTCGTCTCCGTGTCCTCGTGCAACACACCGGGGACGACCTCCACCTCCATGCCCACCGTCAGATCGGCGACGGTGATCCCGGGAGCCGCCTGGCCGAGGACCACGAGGCGCTCGGATTCCAGCTCCACAGCGATCAACGCGTAGGGCTTCCAGGAGAGTTCCGGATCGGTCACATAGGGTGACGGAGGTCGGTACCGGCTGTCGGTGTACGACCAGACGCGGCCCCGGGAGGACAGCGGCACCTCGGTCAGCTCGCCGCCCGCACACCCCGGATTGCGGCAGAAGGCGTCCTCGCGGGGGAAGAAGACCGAGGTGCACGCCGAGCAACGGGTGCCCAGCAGGCGGAAGTCGTTCCCGTCCCCGGTGAACCAGCCGGCGACGACAGGTGTGCGTGAGCGCGACAAGATCCCTCCATGACACTTGATCTGACGGAGCGTCAGAAGTCTGCCACGCGTAACGGGAATTGGGCAGGGCACCGGTGAACCACTGGTGCCGCTATGGCGTCGGAGTACTTGTGGGGGCGGCCGGGGCCCACGGGGGTGGTTCCGGCCACCCGATCCCGACCACCCTGAAGACGCCCGATCGGTGATCGGCTACAGTCCGCGGCGTGTCAGCATCCCCGCACCCACCCGCCGACTTCGCGCCCGATTCACACTGCTCCAGCTGCGGCGCCCGCTACGGAGAGGGCATCTCCGGATGGCCCCGCACCTGCGCCGCCTGCGGCACGGTGGCCTACCGCAATCCCTTGCCGGTCGCAGTGGCCCTGCAGCCCGTCTACGACGACAGGGGGTCCTCCTTGGTCGTCATCACCCGGACCATCTCTCCCGCGCGCGGGGGCGTTGCCCTGCCCGGGGGATTCATCGACCACCGGGAGGACTGGCGCCACGCCGTCGTGCGTGAACTCAAGGAGGAGACGGGCATCGACGCGGCGAGCAGGGACGTGCGGCTCGCCGACGCGATGAGCTCTCCAGCGGGCCATCTGCTGCTCTTCGGGCTCCTCCCGGAACGCCCGGCCGCCGAGCTGCCGCAGTCCGCGGCCACGGACGAGACGGAAGGCTGGCATCTGCTCCGCAGGCCGGCCGAACTCGCCTTCCCGCTCCACACCCTGGCGACCCGGGCCTGGTTCGAGGGACGGTACATCTGAGGGTCAGCGTGCCCCCAGCCCCCGCACCCGCACGGGATACGGCGGCTCGCCGGGGCCCTCCCCGGCCCGCCGTACCACCACCTCGTCACCCTCCCAGCGGGTCACGTAACGCTCGACCTCCGGCTCCTCCCAGCCGTCACCCGCGTCCGGCACGACGAGCCCGCCTCCGGTGCGCCCGCGCGCGGGCGCCCACGCCTCGAGCTCCAGACCGCCGTCGGCACCGCGTACGGGCACGACGGCACCGGCCCGCGCAAGCACCGGAATCCGCGACAAGGGGGCGTCGATCAGCACCTGCGCCGGTCCCTCGTACGCCGCCCCGGTGACCGTGTCGTACCAACGTCCCCGCGGCAGCTGCACCGCCCGCCGCTCCGTCCCGTGATCCAGTACGGGCGCCACGAGGAGGCTGTCGCCGAGCAGGAAGGCGTCCTCGCAGTCGCGCAGCGCCCGGTCCTCCGGCGCGCCCCACCACAGAGGCCGCACGTACGGGGCACCCGTGCGGCGCGCCAGGTGCGCCAACGTCATGAAGTACGGGAGCAGCCGCCGTCGTTCGACGAGCGCCACGCGCGCGTGCTCCAGAACCTCGTCACCGAACTCCCAGGGCTCCCTTCGCCCGGCTCGCAGGCTCGCGTGCGTACGGAACAACGGCAGATACGCCCCGAGCTGGAACCACCGCAGATAGAGCTCGGGCGACGGGCTGCCGTCGAAGCCGCCCACGTCGGGTCCCGAGTAGGGCACTCCGCAGAGCCCGAGCCCCATCACCAGGGACAACGACGCCCGCAACCCCGGCCAGCCCGTGGCCACGTCCCCGGACCAGGTCCCTCCGTAGCGCTGCAGTCCCGCCCACCCCGAGCGCGAGAAGAGGAACGGCCGCTCCTGGGGCGCGAGTTCACGCAACCCCTCATAGGCGGCCCGGGCCATGCCCAGCGCGTACACGTTGTGCGCCTCGCGGTGGTCACCGCCGCGGCCCTCCAGGGAGTGCCGGGCCGAACGCGGCAGCGTCGACTCCCCGAAGGCCGTGAACGACGTCGGCTCGTTCATGTCGTGCCAGAACCCCGCGAACCCCTGCGCGAGCCGCTCCTTGTAGAGCCCGCCCCACCACGCACGCGCCCGCGCGTGCGTGAAGTCCGGATAGACGGACTCCCCGGGCCACACGACCCCCTTCACGAGCTGTCCCGAGGCATCCCGCACAAACGCGTCCTCCGCGAGACCGCTGTCGTACACGGCGTTGCCCGGCTCGGCCTTGACCGCCGGGTCGACGATCGACACCAGCCGGATTCCGTCGCGCCGCAGCTCGTCCGCGAGTACGGGAAGCTTCGGGAAGTTGTCGCGATCGACCGTGAACACCTGATGGGCGTCAAAGTGGTCGATGTCCAGGTGCACGGCGTCCAGCGGCAGGCCGCGCTCCTGATAGCCCGCGACGATCCGCCGCACCTCCTGCTCGCTGCCGAAGCCCCACCGCGCGTGCTGATGCCCCAGGGCCCAGGCGGGTGGCAGCGCGGCCGCGCCGGTCAGCGACGCCCAGGCGTGCAGCACGCGCGCGGGAGTCCCCACCATCACCCAGCAGCGCAGTGGGCCGCCGTCCATGCGCAGCTCGCACGATCCGGCGCGGTCGTGCCCGGAGCCGGCGCCCTCCTCGCCCTCGCGCAGGGTCACGGTGCCGTCCCACGTCGTGTCGTGGAACACGAGGTGCGTGGCCGCGTCGGCGACCACCAGCTGCACGGGCATCGTGAGGTACAGCGGATCGTCGCCCGGCCCGAAAGCCTGTCCGGGGTCCGTGTTCCACAGCCGGTATGTCCCGTCGCGCAGCCGGGAACCCGCGGCCCTCCCGCCCAGACCGAAGAACCGGGCGTCGGCCGCGACTTCGGAACGCTGCATCCAGCGGGCCGCGCCGCCCTCGACGGGTTCCCACCACCGGGGCGGCAGGTCGCGACGCAGGATCACCCCACCGGGGGTGAGCACCTCGACCGCGCCGTGCCGGGAGACCGCGACCGTGACCCGCTCGGCCACGACCCGCCAGCCGCCGTCCTTGTCCGGCTCCAGGACGGCCCGCGGGTCCGGCTCCGGGCAGCGGCCGGCAAGTGCGTACGACGGCTCCGGCGCGACCGCGTCCCAGCCCCAGAACACCGCTCCGCTCACCGCGACCGTGATCCGCAGCTCCGACCGGGTGAACCGGACGACCCCGCCGCCGGGGCCCGGCTCCACACCGAGCACCGGCCCGGGCACCCGGGCCCGCTCCGCGCCCCGCTGCGGCAACCCGGCGGCGTCGGCACGCCTCCTGCGCCATGCGGCACGCACCGTCAGCAGCCCTTGAGCAGCACCCCCCGAGCCGATCGCTTTCACCGAACGCACCAGGTCACGACCGTCCATGGTGCTCACCCTGCCACTACCGGAACCCTACGAGTGAGCCGTTCAGCTGCCGTTCACCTGTAGCGACACCACATCTTCATGTCGCCGACTATGTGTGGCGTGCCCTGGTGCAGAAGTCGATCACATGGCATCGTCCGTGTCAGCCGCGTGACGCGCACACCCCCGCTCGTGCGCGACCGACGCACACGACGCGCACAGTCCGGGAGCCGCTCCATGTCCACTCCGAACCCCTCACCGCTCTGGCAGCCCACCGACGAGGTCATCGCCCAGGCACAGATCACGAAGTTCCAGGCCTGGGCGGCCGAACGGCACGGAGCCCCGTCCGACGGCGGCTACGCGGCCTTGCACCGCTGGTCGGTCGACGAGCTGGACACCTTCTGGAAAGCCGTCACCGAGTGGTTCGACGTACGGTTCTCGACCCCCTACGCGCGCGTGCTCGGCGACCGTTCCATGCCCGGTGCCGCGTGGTTCCCCGGAGCCTCCCTCAACTACGCGGAGCACGCCCTGCGCGCCGCGGAGACCCGCGCGGACGAACCGGCCCTCCTGTATGTCGACGAGACCCATGAGTCGATCCCCGTGACGTGGTCCGACCTGCGCCGCCAGGTCGGCTCCCTCGCCGCCGAACTGCGCGCCCTCGGCGTACGCCCCGGAGACCGCGTCAGCGGCTATCTCCCGAACATTCCCCAGGCCGTGGTCGCCCTGCTCGCCACGGCCGCCGTGGGCGGCGTCTGGACGTCCTGCGCCCCCGACTTCGGCGCCCGCAGCGTCCTCGACCGCTTCCAGCAGGTCGAACCCGTGGTCCTCTTCAGCGTCGACGGCTACCGCTACGGCGGCAAGGAGCACGACCGCCGCGACGAGGTCGCCGAACTGCGCCGTGAACTGCCCACCCTGCGCGCCGTCGTGCACATCCCGCTGCTGGGCACGGATGCACCCGAGGGAGCCCTGGACTGGTCGGCCCTGACCTCCGCCGACGTGGAGCCGGTCTTCGAGCAGGTCCCCTTCGACCACCCACTGTGGGTGCTCTACTCCTCCGGCACGACAGGCCTCCCCAAGGCCATCGTCCAGTCCCAGGGCGGCATCCTCGTCGAGCACCTCAAGCAGCTCGGCCTGCACTGCGACCTGGGCCCCGAGGACCGCTTCTTCTGGTACACGTCCACCGGCTGGATGATGTGGAACTTCCTCGTCTCCGGTCTGCTCACGGGCACCACGATCGTCCTGTACGACGGCAGCCCCGGGTACCCGGACACGGGCGCCCAGTGGCGCATCGCCGAACGCACCGGAGCGACCCTCTACGGCACGTCCGCCGCGTACGTCATGGCCTGCCGCAAGGCCGGCGTCCACCCCTCACGCGACTTCGACCTCACGCGCGTGCGGTGCGTCGCCACCACCGGCTCGCCCCTGCCGCCCGACGGATTCCGCTGGCTGCACGACGAGGTCCGCGACGACCTGTGGATCGCCTCCGTCAGCGGCGGCACGGACGTGTGCTCCTGCTTCGCGGGAGCGGTACCGACGCTCCCCGTGTACATCGGCGAACTCCAGGCCGCCGGCCTCGGCACCGACCTCCAGTCCTGGGACCCCAGCGGAAAGCCCCTCACCGACGAGGTCGGCGAGCTGGTCGTCACCAACCCGATGCCGTCGATGCCCATCCGCTTCTGGAACGACCCCGACGGCAGCCGCTACCACGACAGCTACTTCGACACCTATCCCGGAGTGTGGCGCCACGGTGACTGGATCACCGTCACCTCACGAGGCTCGGTCGTCATCCACGGCCGCTCCGACTCGACGCTCAACCGGCAGGGCGTGCGCATGGGCTCGGCCGACATCTACGAAGCCGTCGAGCGGCTCCCCGAGATCAAGGAGTCGCTCGTCATCGGCATCGAACAGCCCGACGGCGGCTACTGGATGCCGCTGTTCGTCCACCTCGCCCCCGGAGCCGTCCTCGACGAGGACCTCCTGAACCGCATCAAGCGGACCATCCGGGAGCAGCTCTCGCCCCGCCACGTCCCCGACGAGGTCATCGAAGTGCCCGGAGTGCCCCACACCCTCACCGGCAAGCGCATCGAGGTGCCCGTCAAACGCCTCCTCCAGGGCGCCCCCATGGAGAAGGCCGTCAACATCGGCTCCGTGGACAACGTCGAGCTCCTGCGCTTCTACGAAGAGCTGGCCCGCAAGCGCGGCTGATCAGCCTCCGTAGGTGGCCTCGGACTCGCCGAGCACAGCGGCGAAGTCCGAGGCCAGGCGCACGGCGTCGGCGGGCGCGAGTTCCGCGACCGAGATGCGTACTCCGGGCGCGGTCGAGGTGCGGAAGCGCGCACCCGCCGCGACCCACCATCCGTACGAACGCAGCCCGTTCACGGCGGCCGACTCGTCCCGCACCGGCACCCAGACGTTCAGCCCGCTCACGCCGTGGGCGGCCATTCCCCGGTCGGTGAGCTCACGGACGAGTGCGTTCCGACGCAGCGCGTACGCGTCCTGAGCGCGTGCCACCAACGCGCGCGTGCCCGCGTCCGTCATCAGCCCGTGCACCGTCTCCTGCAAGAGATGACTGACCCAGCCCGATGTCAGCAGCAGGCGGCCGTCGTGCCGGGCCAGGGTCGTCGGATCGCACGCCGCGGCCGCCCATCGCAGATCGGTCCCCAGGAACTTGCTCACCGTCCGCACATGGACCCAGCGGGCCAAGCCGCCCGTGGTCAGGGTGTACAGCGGCGCGTCGGCGACCGACGACGCGTGGTCGTTCTCCACGACCAGCACATCGGGCTCCGCCTGAAGGATGTCGACCAGTGCGTCCCGCCGTGCCTCCGAGAAGCCGCCGCCGTAGGGGTTCTGCGCCCGCGGACTGCACACCACCGCGCGTACCCCTGCCCGTAGTGCCGCGCGCAAGGCTTCGGGACGGATGCCCTGGTCGTCCACCGCGACCGGAACCGTGCGCAGTCCCAGCGCCGTGACCAGATCCAGCAGATGGTGATAGCCGGGGTCCTCCATCGCGACGGCGTCCCCGGGACGCAACTCCACCGACAGCAGGCGCCCGATCAGATCCAGCGCGCCATGAGCGAAGGTCACGTGTTCCGTCGGTACTCCGTCGGGCCCCAGCCAGTCGCGCACCACGTCCTCCAGCCGTGCCAGACGCGGCGTACTCCGATGCGATCGCGCACCGGGGGAGAGCCGCGACGGCGGCACCAGGTGGGGGAGGAGTTCGGGGTCCGGATGCCCGCCGGCCAGGTCGCGCAGCCCGTCAGGCACGCGCGGCGGCCGCCGTGACGCCACCGCGGGCGCGGGGGCGACCACGGTCCCGCCGCGCCCGCGGGTCACCACGATCGCGCGCCGCCTCAACTCCTTGTACGCCGTCGCGACCGTCCCCGGGCTCACGCCGAGCCGATCGGCCAGGGCGCGCACCGGAGGCAGTGCGGTGCCCGGCTCCAACGCACCCTCGGTCACGCCTCGTTCGACGGACGCGGCAATTCCCTTGGCCGTCGTACCACTGATCACATATTGTGTTGCCACGTTGTTGAGTATGTATCAATACATAATCCATGGCAAGGGGAACAGTGAGTCCGACGCGCCGCGCAGCCGCATGGTCGACCCGCATTCCAGGAGGCCCCGACGGCCGCAGAATGCTCTGGATCGCCCTGATGGACCGCATCGGCAGCGGACTGTGGGCATCCGTCTCCGTCCTGTACTTCACCTACGTCACCGGTCTCTCGGTCGCACAGATCGGCACCCTCGTGGCCGCGGCCGGAGCCGTCGGCATCGCGGGCGCACCCCTGGGCGGTCGCATCGCCGACCGTCTGCCGCTCACCCACGTCCTGATCGCGCTCCAACTCCTGCGGGCCCTCGCCTCCTTCGCGCTGCTGACAACCGACAACTACGCCCTCCTCCTGGCGTTCTCCGCCGCGGGCAGTTTCGGCGACCGCGCCGCGAACGTCCTCACCAAGCTCTACGCCACCCGCGTCGCGGGACCCGACCGTGTCCGCTATCAAGCGGTCACCCGGACAGTTGCCAACGCCGGTTGGGCCCTGGGCGGCCTCGTCGCGGCGGCGGCGCTCACCATCGGCACCACCGCCGCGTACCAATGGCTGCTCGCGGGCGACGCCGTCTCGTTCGCGACCGTCGCCCTCGCGACCGCCCGCTGCGGCGAACCGCCCTCGGTCACCCGCACGATCGCCACATCGAAGGACCCCGTCCCCACGACGCGGCCGGCCGGTCCGTGGCGCGACCGCACCTACCTCGCCTACGTGGCCACCGAGACTGTCCTCTTCCTCGACGACGCCGTGTTCAAGGTCGGGTTGCCCCTGTGGATCGCCCACTCCGACCACGCACCGCACGGGCTCGCACCACTGCTGATGGTCCTGAACAACGTGATGGTCGTGACCCTCCAGGTCCCCCTGGCCCGCTTCGGCGCCACGACGGCCGCGGCCCGGGCCCTGCTCATGCCGCTCTCCGCCGTCTTCGCCCTCGGAGGAGTCACCATGGCGCTCTCCGCGACAGGCGGAGTCGTGGCCGTGACCCTCTTCCTGACCGTGGCGGCCGCCGCCTTCACCGTGGCCGAGATGCTGCACGCCACCGTCTCCTGGGAACTCTCGGTAGCCCTCGCCCCCGAAACCGCACAGGGCGCCTATCTCGGTGTCCACGGACTGGCCCAGGCCGCACAGCGCAGCGTTGGGCCACTCGCCGTCACCGCGGCCATCGCCGCAGGCCCACCCGGCTGGACCCTCTTCGGCACAGTCATAGCCCTGACCTGCTTGTTTCAGCATCGCATCGTGCGTGACCGGCTCACTCGACCCGCATTGTCAGTGCCGCCCGTTACTGTGAGTGAGCATTGATCGACTGCGCACAGGGGGAAAAATGGCGCACACCCAGCACCTCACCATGCGACGCGTCCTGCGCCGCGAAATCGCCGGCACCATCGGCCTGCTGACCGACGAACAGGACTTCAGGGCGATGCGGCGCTACCGTACCTTCGCCTTCGACGACCACACGACCTATCTCCAGCAGGTCGAAGCCCTGCTCAGGACCCTCGCCGCCCAGGGCAGCCACACCACGGTGGCCCTCTTCGACCCCGAGGAGTACGCCGAATACTGCGCGGAGAGCGGCCTGGAACCCGACACCCCGACCAGCCGTACCCGCTTCACCGCGCAACTCGCAGCGACCGGCCCCACTGTTCCCTACGACGGACAGCCCCTCGACCAGCTGGTCCCGGACCTCGTCGACGAAGCGGTCCGCCGAGCCACCTGGGAGTACGCGACCACACTCCTGGCGCGCATCGGCACCTGCGCGACCTGCGGAGAGGACATCGGCCGCACCTCCTTCGTCCGCGCCGCCCACCTGCTCACCCGAGTCGTCGACACCGCGAGCCCCGGAGACCTCCACCTCGTGTGCAGCATCTCGGCGGCACCCGACACACTCGTCGCCGTGCTCCGAGCGGAGGAGCGCACCGAAGGCGCCACGCGCCTCGACGAAGCCGAAGCCCTCGAATTCACCACCGTCCTGGCTCTCGGCATCGCCACCGGAAGCGCAGGCGGGCTCGTCATGCGCACCACCACACCCGACACCACCGACCGTGTCTACGGATGGCGTCTGCGCGGAGACACCCTGGAGCCCCTCACCGCCGCAGAGGTGTTCGACGCCTACTGCACCGACATCGAATCCGGCGACCTGGTATCCCCGGAATCGGGCGTCGACTACTGCGTACCGCCCGACCTCGGTGACGAGGTGAAGGGGACGGGCCACACGCACTGAACGCGAAAGGGGCGCCCCATCCGCAGATGGAGCGCCCCTCCGCACCGCATGTCGCTCGTCGGCGACGCGGTCCGGCTACTCGCCGGACAGCACCGCCTGCGCCGCGGTGCGCGCCTCTTCCGCCGTGTCCGTGGCGCGTGCGGCCGAGGCGGCGCGCTCGCACTGGGCCAGCGTGTACTTGGCCAGCGTCGCCCGCACATAAGGAATCGACGCGGCACCCATCGAAAGGGAGGTGACGCCCAGACCGGTCAGCACACAGGCGAGCAGCGGGTCCGAAGCGGCCTCACCACAGACACCACAGCTCTTGCCCTCGGCCTTCGCCGCCTCGGCGGACAGCGCGACCAGGTCGAGCAGCGCCGGCTGCCACGGGTCCTGCAGGCGGGACACCGCGCCCACCTGCCGGTCGGCGGCGAACGTGTACTGCGCGAGGTCGTTCGTCCCCAGAGAGAGGAATTCGACCTCCTGCAGGATCGACCGAGCCCGCAGCGCGGCCGACGGGATCTCCACCATCGCGCCGAACTTCGCCCGCAGCCCGGCCGCACGGCACGCGTCCGCGAACGCCTTGGCATCCGTACGGTCCGCGACCATCGGAGCCATGACCTCGAGATAGACCGGCAGCCCCTCCGAAGCCTTCGCGAGGGCGGTGAGCTGCGTACGCAGCACATCGGGGTGGTCGAGCAGCGAACGCAGACCCCGCACACCGAGCGCCGGGTTCGGCTCGTCGGCCGGAGTCAGGAAGTCCAGTGGCTTGTCCGCGCCCGCGTCCAGCACCCGCACCACGACACGGCCCTCCGGGAAGGCCTCGAGCACCTGGCGATATGCCTCGACCTGCTTCTCCTCCGACGGCGCCTGCTTGCTGTCGTCGAGAAAGAGGAACTCGGTACGGAACAGCCCGACGCCTTCGGCACCCGCCTCGACGGCCGCCGGTACGTCCGCAGGACCGCCGACGTTGGCCAGCAGCGGCACCTTGTGTCCGTCGGAGGTGGCGCCGGGACCCGTCGAGGCGGAGAGCGCCGCCTTGCGCTGGGCCGCCGCGGACTCCAGCTGCGCCTTCTTCTCCGCGCTCGGCTCCACGAAGATCTCACCCGTGCTGCCGTCGACGGCGATCACGGTGCCTTCGGCGAGCTCCCCGGCGCCGGGGAGCGCCACGACGGCCGGTACTCCGAGCGCACGCGCCAGGATCGCGCTGTGACTGGTCGGGCCGCCCTCCTCGGTGACGAAACCGAGAACCAGCGTCGGGTCGAGCAGTGCCGTGTCGGCGGGCGCCAGGTCGCGTGCGATAAGGACGTAGGGCTCGTCACTGTCCGGGACACCCGGCATGGGCACGCCGAGCAGCCGCGCGACGATACGGTTCCGCACGTCGTCCAGATCGGCCACGCGGCCGGCGAGGTACTCACCGGCGCCGGCCAGCAGCGCCCGGTACGCGGCGAACGCGTCGTAGACGGCACGCTCGGCCGTACTGCCGACGGCGATCCGCCGTTCAACATCAGCCATCAGCTCGGGGTCCTGGGCCATCATGGCCTGGGCCTCGAGTACCGCCTGGGCTTCGCCCCCCGCCAGATTGCCGCGCGCAATCAGGTCGGCTGCCACAGCCTCCACGGCCTTGCGGGCACGCCCCTGTTCGCGCGCCGCGTCCTCCGCGGGGATCTGCTTGGCAGGCGGTTCAAGAACCGCCGTTCCCATGTGCCGAACCTCGCCGATCGCCACACCGTGGCTCACGCCGACGCCTCGCAGCGTTGTCTCCATCTCACCCGTCTCCGATAGTGCGGCAGGTCTCGCCGCCGTGATGGTTGTCGAACACGCCGTCCAGGACGGCGTCGATGTCACTGCCAGCCGAAGAGCTCGTCGCCGGCCTTCACATCGCCGTCCTCGCGGACGTCGGAGAGGGAGTCCGCCGTGGCTTCGAGAGCCACGACCGGGCACACCGGGGACTTACCGGCGGCCTCGACCGCGGTCGGGTTCCACCGCACGACGCTCTGACCGCGCGTCACGGTGTCCCCCTTGTTGACGAGCAGCTCGAAGCCCTCGCCATTGAGCTGCACGGTGTCGATGCCCAGGTGCGTGAGCACGCCATGGCCCTCGCTGTCGACGACGACGAACGCGTGCGGGTGAAGAGAGACGATCACTCCGTCCACGGGGGCGACAGCCTCCGAGGGTTCACGCACGGGGTCGATCGCCGTGCCGGGGCCGACCATCGCCCCGGAGAACACGGGGTCGGGTACCGCGGCAAGGCCGATGGCGCGTCCTGCAAGAGGGGACGTCACTGTGGTCATGGGAAGCCTCCCAGGGGTGGAGATCTATATGAGCCGTCACTGCCTGTCCCGGACGGCGCACTGTTGAGCAGGGTATGTCATATGAAGTGCCGGTTCCGTGCGAGAGGTCCCGGTTGGCGGCCGTAGAGCACAGGGCAAACGATTTGCGCCCGCTCCCGGCACCCATGTAGAGTCGTACTCCTGCTTGAGGCTGAGCGGCGTGACCAAGCGTCGTTGCCCGGCAGCACCCAACTTGTCAGATCCTATCTCGGGGTCTCCTTCCGTATGTCTACGGGACGGTGGTCAGAGAGACGGAAAAGCACTGATAGAGTCGGGCTCGCCGGAAAGGGAAACGCGGAAGCGGGAACCTGGAAAGCACCGAGGAAATCGGATACGGAAACGGTCTGATAGAGTCGGAAACGCAAGACCGAAGGGAAGCGCCCGGAGGAAAGCCCGAGAGGGTGAGTACAAAGGAAGCGTCCGTTCCTTGAGAACTCAACAGCGTGCCAAAAATCAACGCCAGATTTGTTGATACCCCGTCTCCGGCCGATCGG